>JBPEWW010000200.1:0-16498 GCA_052032275.1 Alteromonas sp.
GCCCGCCAGCTGGCTTTATCCTCACCCAGATAATGTGCGAACGCTTTCTGGCCCCACGGACACGCTGACGGATTAGCCACCGGGCTAAATGCCGACACAGAGACATACCGATGCGGGTTACGTAACCCAATCACCAGGGCACCGTGGCCCCCCATCGAGTGCCCACTGATGGCCCGTTCACCGGTAACCGGCAGCTCAGCTTCCACCAGCGCTGGCAGCTCGCGGGTCACGTAGTCGTACATTTGATAATGCGCCTGCCAGGGTGACTGGGTGGCATTGACGTAAAACCCCGCCCCCAGCCCCATGTCATAGGCGCCGTCAGGATCATCCGGCACTGCCTCACCCCGTGGGCTGGTATCCGGTGCCACAATCGCCATGCCCAGCTCAGCCGCCATTTTCATGGCACCGGCTTTTTGCATAAAGTTTTCGTCCGTACAGGTGAGCCCTGATAACCAGTAAAGTACGGGAACCGGATTGTCAGCCGTGGCGAATGGCGGCAGGTACACCGCGAACGTCATGTCACAGTTAGTCACTGTGGACGGGTGACGATAGCGGCAGTGGCGGCCGCCAAAGGCTCTGTTTTCACTAAGTAGTTCCATTAGTCAGCCTCATCGAATAGCACAACGCTGCGAATACTTTTGCCTGCATGCATCAGATCGAAGGCTTCGTTGATATCACCCAGCGGCATCTTGTGGGTAATAAACGTTTTCAGCGGGATATCCCCGTTCAGGTACTGCTCCACCATACCCGGCAGCTCCGAGCGCCCTTTAACGCCACCGAAGGCGGTACCCCGCCAGACCCGGCCTGTCACCAGCTGAAACGGACGGGTGGAAATTTCCTGGCCGGCACCGGCAACACCGATAATGACCGACTCGCCCCAGCCTTTATGACAACATTCCAGCGCTGACCGCATCACATTCACGTTACCGATACATTCAAATGAGTAGTCCACGCCCCCGTCGGTCATTTCTACAATGACGTCCTGAATAGGTTTGTCGTAATCATTAGGATTGATTACGTCGGTCGCACCGAGCTGCCTGGCCAGCTCAAATTTCTCCGGATTAATATCAATGGCCAGAATACGGCTGGCTTTCGCCATCACCGCGCCAATAATTGCCGACAGCCCGATACCGCCCAGGCCAAATACGGCTACTGTATCCCCCTCGGCGACTTTGGCGGTATTCAACACCGCGCCCATGCCGGTGGTTACCCCGCAGCCCAGCAGGCAAACTTCTTCCAGCGGCGCGGCAGGGTTGACCTTCGCCAGTGAAATCTCAGGTAATACCGTGTATTCCGCAAATGTAGAGGTGCCCATGTAATGGTAAATAGGTTCGCCGTCTTTACTGAAGCGGGTGGTACCATCTGGCATCAGGCCTTTGCCCTGGGTTTCCCGAATTTTACCGCACAGATTGGTTTTTCCTGACTGGCAGAACTTACACTCGCCGCATTCCGGCGTGTATAAGGGGATGACGTGATCACCGGGCTTGACGCTGGTAACGCCCTCGCCCACGGACTCGACCACTCCGCCCCCTTCGTGACCCAGAATGCTGGGAAAAATGCCTTCGGGATCGTCGCCTGACAACGTGAACGCATCCGTATGACACACACCAGAGGCCATCACTTTAACTCTGACTTCGCCGGCTTTGGGTGGCGCTACGTCCACTTTTTCGATTGATAAAGGTTTTCCTGCTGCCCAGGCGACTGCAGCATTGCAGGTGATTGTTTGTCCTTCCATTCGTTCTCTCCGGGATATCTGTTGGTGGGTTCAGTAAAGGGTCTATCGGCTTTTGGATCAAGTTCGTTTACACTAACCTCCTAATTTTTGAGGTGAAGCACAATGCTGAAAAATTTGGGCCACAACATTATCGGAACGCTGTCAGTTCTGCTGTATTTTTTTAACACGATTCTCTGGTGCATACCGGTATTTATTTTATCGTTTTTTAAACTGATCCCGGTAGCCGCGTGGCGCAAGCTTATCACGCACCTGCTGGACGCCTGTGCCACTGGCTGGATTGGGGTGAATAACCTTAACCAACGGCTCACCAGCACCACCCGCTGGCACGTCAACGGCCTCAGCGGACTGTCCGCACAGGACTGGTACCTGGTCATTGCCAACCACCAGTCGTGGGTCGACATTCTGGTGTTACAACGGGTATTTAACCGTCGCATTCCGTTCCTGAAGTTTTTCCTTAAACAGCAGCTAATCTGGGTACCGCTGCTGGGGCTGGCCTGGTGGGCGCTGGACTTTCCGTTTATGCGCCGCTACAGCAAAGCGTTTCTGGCTAAACACCCGCACCTGAAAGGCAAGGACATGGAAACCACCCGCCGAGCCTGTGAAAAGTTCCGCTCCAAGCCGGTTAGCATCATGAACTTTGTGGAAGGTACCCGCTTCACCCCGGCTAAGCATCAACGCCAGCAGTCGCCGTTTAATTATTTGTTAAAACCCAAAGCCGGCGGTATCGCTTTTGTACTGAGTGCCATGGGTAATCAGTTGCATAAACTACTGGATGTCACTATCAATTACCCTGACGGCGTACCGACCTTCTGGGACTTTGTGAGTGGCCGGGTTAAGGATATCCGGGTGAACATTGCCGTCACCCCAATGCAGGATATCGTAAACGGCGGCAACTTCAGTCCTGAGTACTTTAGCGACCCCGAAAACCGCAATGAATTTCAGCGCTGGCTGAATGCCCGCTGGCAACGCAAAGACACCCTTCTGGCGTCTTACGAGTCTGTGCAGTCATCATTATGAAAATATTATTTGCACCGGTTATTTTTATTATTCATACGGCCCTGCAGATCTTTAACCTGGCCTGGTGGGGCGGCCTGATCATCCTGCTGGGGCTGGTGAAACTCGTCATTCCCCATGCCGGGTTTCGTCATGCGCTGCTAAATATCATGCATAGCTTTATGTTCTGCTTCGGGAAAATCAGTGTCAGATTTATCCGGCTGTTCAATAACGTGGAGTTTGATTACCGGGTACATGGCACCCTGTCGAAGCAAGGCTGGTACCTGATTGTCGCGAATCACTTAAGTTACCTGGATATTATCCTGCTTATCGAATTTGCCGCCCCGCGCATCCCGGCACCGAAGTTTTTCCTGAAACAGGAACTGATCTGGCTGCCTTTTGTGGGACTGGGGGCCTGGGCACTCGACATGCCCTTTATGCGACGCTATTCCCGTGCTTACATCGAAAAATATCCGCATAAGAAGGGTAAGGATCTGGAAACCACCCGCCAGTATTGCCAGAAATTTAAGACTACCCCTACCACGGTCATAAACTTTGTTGAAGGCACGCGCTACACCCCTGAGAAACATGCCAGTAAAGTCAGTCCTTACCGGCATTTGCTGCCACCTAAAGCCGGCGGGGTAGCCTTTACCTTAAGTACCATGGGCGAGTTATTTACCAATGTGCTGGATGTGTCGCTACTGTACCCGGGTAGTAACCGCCATCCCATGATGGCCATGCTCAGCGGCCGCATGACCCGTATTGTCATTGATGTTACGGTAATGGCTGTGCCTGAACCTGCACCCCAGGCGGCTGCAGATCCACAAGATTTCCGGGCGCGCTTTCAGGGCTGGTTAAACGCCCTGTGGACTGACAAAGATAACCGAATTTCACAAATACTGGGGCAATAACACTGTGCAAATCGCCACCTCAATACGAGATACCTTTATCCATACGGCAAAGGATATATTTCCGGGCCTGACTACGGAAGATCCGCTTTATAACGCGCTGGCACTGGGTTTCATAATCATTGCCGCGCTCATCCTGTGGCTGTTAGCGCGGGTGTTTCTGCGCGCGCAGTTTGCCTTATGGATAAAACGAACGAAAACCAAGTGGGATAACGCCCTGCTGGATCACGGCTTTTTCAAACGGCTGATGCATCTGGTCCCGGCCATTTGGATTTTCATGGTGACCCCGGTACTGATTAACGATGACAGCGTCCTGCAAGGCCTGTTACTGAAAAGTGCACAACTGTATATGTTGTTCTCGGCGTTACTGGCCCTGTTTGCCCTGCTCAATACGCTGGAAGATATCTATAACGAATCGCACCTGTCGCGCAAAGCATCCATTACCGGGTTTGTGCAGGTGGCCAAGCTGGGCTTTTCCATCCTGGTGCTGCTACTGAGTATTTCCCTGATTATCGAGCGCAGCCCCCTGATCATTGTCTCTGGCCTGACCGCACTGGCCGCCGTGCTGCTGCTGATTTTCCGTGACACCATTATGGGCTTTGTCGCGGGGATCCAAATTGCCGCCAACCGCATGTTTACTACCGGTGACTGGATCCAGATGCCGAAATACGAAGTAGACGGCGAGATCCTGGAGATAGGCCTGACAAACGTTAAGGTCCAGAACTGGGATAAAACCATTTCCACGCTGCCGTCCTACAGCCTGACTAACGAAGCGGTAAAAAACTGGCGGGGTATGCAGGAGTCAGGCGGTCGTCGGAT
The DNA here is from genome assembly GCA_052032275.1 of Alteromonas sp. GTDB lineage: Bacteria > Pseudomonadota > Gammaproteobacteria > Enterobacterales > Alteromonadaceae > Alteromonas. The sequence continues at coordinate 4,456 of JBPEWW010000200.1, forward strand.
CAAGCGGGCCATCTATATTGATATCAACTCTATTCACCTCTGCAGTCAGGATATGCTGAACCGGTTTGCAAAGATCCGCTATATCTCCGACTACATAGACAAGAAGCTGAATGAATTACGCGCCTACCATCGCGATTACTCCATTGATGAAAGCGACCTGCTGAACAACCGCAAACTGACCAACATAGGCACCTTTCGGGCCTATCTGGAAGCGTATCTGAGTAAGCACCCGCGCATTAATCAGTCACTGACACTCATGGTGCGTCAGCTTCCGCCCAATGAACTGGGGCTTCCCCTGGAAGTGTATTGCTTTTGTGTAGATAAAGAATGGACCGCGTATGAGCGGGTGCAGGCCGACATCTTTGACCATATTCTGGCCATGCTGCCGCAGTTTGATTTGAAAGTCTATCAGCGGGACAGTCACCTTAGTGGGGCCGGTACCCTGCCCTCTGCCGGTCATTCAGGCAGCCCGGTATACAGCGAGGTTCCCCGGGAGGACTAATCTGCAGAAATAAAAAAACGGCGCTTCGCGCCGTTTTTTTATCTGTTACGGAATCTTAGCTCAACCCGTAGCCCAGTAGCATACACAGCACCAGACCAGACACGCCGAAGAAACCGTACTCAATTTTTTCCTGCATGGCTTTCTGCCCTGTCGATGATGACAGGAAACCCATAATTATGCAGCTCACTCCCAGTGTAAATGCCAGCAACATTACACCAAACATAATTGCGTTAATCCAATCAGACATTTTTTAACCCTTACTTTTCGCTGGGCGTATTATGCACGAAAGCGGACAACATGAATATCCTCCCGTTCAAAATTGTCATGGGAAAAGTGGTGGATTTGACCAAATAATTAACAACTCACTCACTACAAGCGCACAGCATACCTCTGCCGCCACCACCCAAAAACCCTAACCTAATGATTTAAATGCAAATTAATGAGTTGGCCTGGCTGTTGCTCTAATTTGATTATCCGCATTTTGGATGGCCCGTATTGAGAGTATAGGAAGAACCATGAAAACACGTATCCCCTTGTTCGTTGTTGCCGCCAGCACCCTGTTCACTGCCTCAGCCAGTGCACACGATGATAATTACGACCCTTGCGACGTTGAGCTGCAGGGCAATATTCGCTACGCCAGCGGTATGCTGAATATAGACATGGACAATGGCAGTCAACTCACGATTACCCCCGACTACATGCTGGCCGTCAATGGTGAGTGGGTCAAACTGTCAGCACAGGAGCAGCAGTGGGTGGAGACCTACCATCAGCAGCTTGAAACAGCTATCCCAATGACACTTAACATTGCCTCGCAAGGATTGGATATTGCCAGTGTGGCGGTAAATGAAGCGTTTGGAGAATTACTTGGACCTGACGACGAGCTGATCGCCGACTTCAATGCGTTGTTCGCGTCACTTGAAGCCGATATGCAGGCCGCGTTTTACGATGCAAAGGGTAATATTCAGATCGACTCAACCCGGTTTGATGAGCCCGGCTGGTTTGACAATGCCTGGGAAGCCCGGTTTGAAGAGCAGTTCGAGTCACTGGTGTCGGAATCCGTTGGCCGGATCCTCATCGCAGTCGGCACAGAGATGATGCTGGAGGGCGACATGGCGGCCTTCGAATCCAAAATGGAACGCTTCGGTAGAGATATTGAGCAGCGCGTTGAAATACAGGCAGAAGCGCTTACCCGCGACGCCGATGCCTTATGTGAGGTGCTGGCCCGGGCTGACGACGCAGAATCGCAAATGCAGCAGCATATACGTGGCCTGGATGGGTTAAACCTGCTGGATATGCCCAACCGCAAGCTGAAAATGTAGCGGCTGGTTAAAAAAACTCGTGCTAGCATAGCGGCATTCTCGTTAACAGGAACCGCTATGCAGCATCCGCTCGTACTCTGTGGCCACGGTTGGCTGGGCAGCTACCTGGCTGACACCCGCGACCCCGCGACAGTCATATCTACCACCCGTACGCCGGAGAAATGCCGGCAACTGGCCCGGCAGGGTTACCAGGCTATCCCTTTTACCCTGGGCGATGATCCTGCCGTACTTACCCGCCATTGCGCCAAAGCCACTGTGCTGCTTAATATTCCCCCGGGGCGCCGCAATCCCTCCCTGGATAGTTACCTGGACAATATGCTGGCGCTTATAGATGCCATGATTGACGTTAAGGTGGGACACCTTATCTTTATCAGTACCACCTCGGTATACGGCGAGGAAACCACCCATACGGTTACCGAGACTACCCCGGTTGACCCTCAGACTGTATCTGCCAAGGCGCACGTAGCCATTGAAGAGCGCCTGCGCCGCTACCCTAATTACCGGGTGAGTATAGTGCGGCTGGCCGGTCTGGTCGGGCCGGACCGGCACCCGGTGAATGCCTTGTCAGGCAAGCATTTCAGTGCCGGTAATAAAGTGGTTAACCTGGTCCATGTCACCGATGTGGTCACGGCCCTGACGCAGCTCATTCAGCGGGGCGGTGAAGGCAAAACCTATCACCTGTGCAGTCTCGCCCACCCTAAGCGCGGGGATTATTATCCGCGCACCGCGCACGCCAGAGGGCTTGCACTGCCACGTTTTGATGACACGACAGCCTTACCTGTTGGCAAACGCATTGATGCGCGCTGGAGCTGGGAAATGCTGAATACCCGCCCGCAGTATGCCACCCCGGACGACATGATTTAGTGCCACGGCTATAACCACAGCGACAGCCCTACCTATAAAAAAGGCAGCCATACGGCTGCCCTGTTCGATGGCAGTCATCCTGGTGACTGCCCGCTAAGTAGTTCACTAGCTAAAGAATATATCAATCAGGCTAAAGCCAAAGTACTTCAGCGCCACGGTATTGATAAAAATGACCAGCAAAATAACCGGAATAAACGTCCCTACGGAAATGTCGACGTAGCGCTCGAAGAAGCTGCCTTTATAATTTGGCGCCCCTTCATCCAGCGCCGCATTGAAATTGGCTTTCTTCCAGCGGTAAATGACAAAAATACAGATAAGGAAGCCATTTAACGGCAGGATGGTGTCGTAAAACACGTCATACACAATGTCAAAAAAGGACTTAGGGGTATCGGCGTAATTGGTAAAGGTGGTCAGAAACTCCACATACCCAAACGACAGGGCACACAGACACGCCAGTATGATCATCCCCACGCCCAGAATAAGCAGTGCCGGCTTACGCTTCATGTTCTTTTCATCCATCAGCGCGGCCACCGGGACCTCAAAGATTGATACCAGCGAGGTGATCGCGGCGAAAAATACCAGCAGGAAGAACAGGCTCGCCACCAGTGATGCCCCCAGGTAGCCAATGGAAGATTGCAGCGCCAGGAAAATTTGCGGCAGATAGGTGAATATCATGCCAATTGACGACTCACTGAGCTCCGCCGGATTGGTGTCCGGATTGAACGAAAATATCGCCGGCAGGATCATCAGGCCCGCGGTAAACGCCACCGCCGTGTCGGTCAGTGCGACCAGCTTGGCCGAGCCGGGCACATCAGCGCGTTTATCGATGTAGCTGCCATAGGTGATCATGATCCCCATGCCCAGAGACAGCGAGAAGAAGGCCTGGGATAAGGCACCATTCACCACGGATGCAGTGATCTTGGAAAAGTCCGGGATGAGGTAAAACTTCACACCGGCCATGGCGTTATCCTGCATTAGCACGAACACTACCAGCCCCAGTAACATCACGAACAGCGCCGGCATCAGGAATTTGGCGGCTTTCTCAATGCCTTCTTTCACCCCACCCTGCAAGATCAGATAGACCACCGCGACTACCACCACCATATAGGCAAATATGCGCGGAGAATTAATAAAGGTGCTAAAGGTGTCCGGATTGGCAAGCAGCTCAAGATCCCCGGTCACGGCCGCATACAGGTAGCCGAAAATCCACACCGTGATCACCATATAGAAGACCGCGATCATGAACGGCGTGATGACCGACAGCCAGCCCGCCAGCTTCCAGTGTGTCTGGTTGCCGCTCAAATCACGGTACGCACCCAGTGGATCCTTGCGGGCATGCCGGCCTACCGACATTTCCGCCAGCATCACCGGCAAACAGATGGCAAACACGAAAATGGCATACATGAGCAGAAATGCGCCACCGCCATTTTTCGCCGCTCCTACCGGAAACCCGACCAGGTTCCCGATCCCTACAGCAGACCCGGCTGCTGCCAAAATAAAACCGATGCGCGATCCGAACTGTTCTCTGGCGCCGCTCATACCCAGCTTCCTCTTGTTGTTTTTTTGTTAGCGTTGTTGCGGGGGATGCGTTTTGTTAGTTGTTTTTTACACTGTGAAGGCGTTATAGCGGGACTCTGAGAGCCCGCTATGCATCCTGCCCGGTTCGGCATGGTAACAGCAGATTTTTTAAAAGTCTTGATGTTAAACGCGCCTCACACCCGCTCTGGCGTATTACCAGCTGATGGTTTCATCATCCCAGTCACGATAATACGGACTGTCTTGCGGGTCGAGTGTTTCAAGAATGTTAATTAGCTGGGTGACTGTAAACTCTGGCGTAAACAGTTTCTCGGGTTTAACGTTACCCTGGAAAGGCTCGGACAGCGCTGTATCTACCGTACCGGGGTGATAGCAGAGCAGACTGGTATTTTTGGCTCTGCGTTTATACTCAATGCTGGCAGTTTTTATCAGCATATTCAGCGCCGCCTTCGACGCACGGTAGCCATACCACCCACCCAGACGGTTATCGCTGATACTGCCAACCCGGGCGCTCAGGCAGGCCAGGGTAGCGCGCTCGGGGTGCATCACGGTCACCAGGTGTTTTACCCATAGCGCAGGAATAATGGTGTTTACACTGAAATAGGCACTTAACTGTGCCTCATTTAACGCTTCCAGCTGTTTTTCCGGACTGACCTCCACCCCCTGTTGCTGGCCGTGTAAAAAACCAATCGTGCAGACGGCGCTGCGTACCTGCATGTCATTGTCACGCAGGTGGCTAACCACCTTGGCAATGCCCTCATCGCTGCTGTCACAGGCCATCACCTCCACCGACTCAGGCCAGCTGTCATCACGGTCTCCCTTGCGCGACACGGCCAGCACGCGGTGCCCCCGTGCGGCCCATTCTGACACCAGGGTGCGGCCGATGCCGCCTGTGGCACCTATCACCAGGTATATATCACTCATTGGGTTTCTCCACCTTGCAGGTTGTATCACAGCCGCGCCGTTTGCCGGTGAGCAGGTAGGAAATACGGTAACGGTGGCGGGCAAAAAAGTTGTACGCCAAATCGGCCAGTGGCCGAATCACGGGCCAGCGTAGTGGCGCATACAGCCAGCCCTTGCCGACGGCATCCCACGCCTGGTAAGTTGCATCCAGGCCGGTTACCAGTGAGCCATCCGGCAGCTGCACATGGATGCGGGCATTCAGTGCGTGCCAGTCAAGAGCAGGAAACCGCTCGGAAAACGCCGGCGACTGAATATCCTCAAACTGCAGGGTGCCCTGGGAATCGTATTTTTTCAGCTGGCGCATTTCACTTTGGCATAACGGGCAGTAGCCGTCGTAAAAAATGATCATGGTGACCTCTGATTGCAGTAGGGTTAACACGACGTTCTTTATTCACACTGTTTTGCTTTTTATTATGCCGTTTTACGATAAGAAAACTGTTATGGATGACTTGTGTTTGCCCACAGGCGGACCCACACTCTGAGCCATAAGCAATCAGAAGGATATTCATTATGGCTAACCATGAAACGGCAACACTGGCAGGCGGCTGCTTTTGGTGCATTGAGTCGGCGTTTAACAGCGTTGAGGGCGTAGACAGTGCCATTTCCGGTTATGCCGGTGGCGCAGACCCAACCCCAACCTACGAGTCAGTATGCCGGGGAGAGACCGGGCATGCAGAAGTGGTGCAGGTCACCTTCAACCCGGAACTGCTTTCCTACCGGGAAGTGCTGGAAATCTTTTTCGCGCTGCACGACCCTACGCAGTTAAACCGTCAGGGCAACGACGTGGGTACCCAGTACCGCAGTGTGGTGTTTTATCATAATGACAGTCAGCGCCGAGAGGCAGAGGCCATCATTCAGGAAATGACCGACGAGGAAGTGTGGCCCAACCCAATTGTGACTGAGGTTGAGCCGGTGTCTAATTATGTACCGGCGGAAGACTACCACCAGAACTACTTTAAGAATAATCCTGAAAATCAGTACTGTGCCATGGTGGTGGCACCCAAGCTGGCAAAATTTAAGAAAACGTTTGCGTCGAAGCTGCGTTAATTAAACCACGACGCCTGCAATGGCACCGAAAACAACAGCGGTGCCATTGCCTGATAGCGTGCTTCATTGGCCCCGCACTGAACATTTTTCAGGTAATTCTTTTTCCACGGATCATTAATCAGCCACAGCGTTTGATCGATCACGGCCAGCCCTTCAATGGATGCGTTGTCCATCACTTCCTGCTGCGGACACCCGGCTATGCCCTCATCGACCGGGGCGGTAAACTGTAATGAAACCCGCCGATACGGCCGTTCAGGATCGGTACTGATCACCCACAGCTCGTTGTCATTGCGGGCAGCAGCCAGAACAAAACCCTGCCCGGTAGCCTCGTGGTAATAATACTCCAGACCGTTAACCGGATGGTTGCCACTGTCAAAGCGCGGCAGGTTCAGCCCGGCATCCTTAACCCGGGCAAATTCCCGTGCGTCCCAGAAGTCGTCGCTCAGCTGCAGTGAAAATAGCCGCGGTTGCCCGGCTGCGTCTTTTTCCAGCCCCAGATACAGGGTGCCGTCGGGTGCCAGGGCCATGCCTTCGATCCCATCGTTAGGAAAATCGCCTACCGCCAGCGCACTGTCAAACGCCAGTGGGCGGACGTGGGTCATGGTGGCGGAGCCGTCCTCATCCCGTTGGATCCGTACCAGCAGGGTCGGATAATCAGTGGAGCCGGTCTCTGCATACCGCTGCTGACAGCGCACAGACAGGGCTCCAGTGCGGGTGGCATCTTCAGTCACGGTATAAAAGACTGTGTTGTCGGCAGGATCCACCACCAGCGCTTCCAGATCCGGCTCGCTCTTCAGATAGTCGGCAAAGCAGCTGCGGCGCACCCGGCTCGCCATACCCATGGCCGCAGGCGTGGGCAACAAAGTAGCAGTCGCCGGGGTCAGCATATGGATGCGACGTTGTTGGTGCGGCAGCGCACTGCCATCTGAAATACTGGCCAGCATACCATTGACGTGCGTCAGGCCCGATGTCTGCGGATCGGCCATTACCTCACCGCCGGCCTCCTTTATCCATGCGCCCGCAGCGGTAAGCACCGTATTTTGTGCTTCATTAGTTTGCTCCTCAGGAGCCGGCGCATCAGAGCATCCCTGTAACATCAGCAGCGCCATGGCCATTGGCAGACTGGTTTTCAACATGGTAAACATTCCGTCAATCGTGTAACAGGCCCTGTTCAGGCCCATTGTGAATTTATAAACCGGGTAGATTCTGCGTTGCTTTATAAAAACTTGCAACGTTTGCCGCCTGGGGAAACCTGCGTGTGCGTCTGGTTGCAATTGCTGACAAATTTCTCATTATCGAACCCTCAAAAACACGTTATGGTTAGTTTATGTTTGTTATTGCCTGCGAGACAGCGTGACCGATACGCCAGAAATGCCGGCGGTACTGGCTGGCCCCATAGTCAGACACACGACCGCCACACACTGCCATCTGTGGTTAGTCGCCACCCGGCCTGAGCCGCTTGAGGTGGTAGCAGCCCAGCACGACAACCGGCTTTCGTCCACCACCCGGTGTCAGTACGTGCCGGTAGGCAGGCATGCCTTCGTGGGCCTGATCACGGTGGAATTTGACGATCCCATTGCTCAGGCGACGCCGGTGCATTACCAGCTTAAATTCGCCTGCTCACGCTTTCAGGCACAGTGGGAACGCGCCCTGCCGGCATTGTGCTATCCACACCAGCAGTCTTTAAGCTTCTGCTGGCAGCCAGCGCTGCGCCAGGTGCTGCATGGCTCCTGCCGCAAGCCACACCACGACAGTGCCGACGCGCTGGCGCGGGTCGACAGCTTGCTGGAAGACGCGATCACCCAGCAGACTCGCCGGCCAGATCTGCTGCTGATGACCGGCGATCAGATTTACGCCGATGATGTCGCCGGCCCCATGCTCCAGGCGGTTCAGCAGGTAGTCACAGCGCTGGGTCTGTACGGTGAGCCTCTTAGTGGCGCAATCATCGACCACAGTGACGCCCTGCCCGATCATCCCCATAATCTGTACGAACGCGAACAGCTGCTGCCTAAAATTGCCACTAATACCGCGCTGTCAAAGCTGTTTTTCGGGGCGAAGAAAAAGCCCATATTTACGTCGGTTAATGCCCAGAATCACTTAATCAGCTTTGCCGAAGTGATGGCCATGTATCTGCTGGTCTGGTCTGATACCCCCTGGCAGTTTGTCCACATCAGTGAGGACACCGTGGCGGCGCGCTATCAAACACAATTCCGGCAGGAGCAGCAGGTCCTGGCAGGCTTTTGCGACACCTTACCCGCCGTGCGGCGGTTACTGGCCCACCTGCCCACTTATATGATCTTTGATGATCATGATGTCACCGATGACTGGAACCTGACCCGTGGCTGGGAGCAGGAGGTGTACGGGCATCCGTTGTCCAGACGCATGGTCGGCAATGCGCTGATGGGCTACCTGCTCTGTCAGGGCTGGGGTAACTGCCCGGCGAATTTCGACGTGTTGCAGCCACACATTAAAGCCACGTTTACCGCCAACGGGCTTGCGCAACATGATGAGTTTATCGCGACCCTGTTTGACTTCGAACAATGGCACTATCAGCTACAGACTACCCCGCCCATTAATGTGCTGGATACCCGCACCCGCCGGTGGCGTTCAGAGTCCAGCCTCAACAAGCCTTCCGGGTTGATGGACTGGGAGGCCATGTGCGAATTTCAACAGTCCCTGATTGGCAAAGACGCAGTCATTGTGGTGTCGGCGGCGCCGATTTACGGGGTGAAGTTTATCGAAGCGGTGCAAAAAGTGTTTACGCTAATGGGTAAAGCACTCACAGTAGACGCAGAGAACTGGATGGCACACAAGGGAACGGCCAATGTGATGCTGAATATATTCCGGCATTTTCGCACGCCCCCTGAATTCATTATCCTGTCAGGGGATGTCCATTATTCGTTTGTATATGATGTCCGACTGCGCTTTCGTCGAAACAGTCCGCATATCACGCAGTTTACCTGCAGCGGTATTAAAAACACCTTTCCGGCGACCCTCATTACCTGGCTGGACAGGTTCAACCGCGCGCTGTACCGCCCGTCCTCACCGTTAAACGTGTTTACCCGCCGCCGCAACATGTCGGTGCGCGCCCGGGATCCGGGTGATCACAGTGGCGAATTGCTGAATGGATCCGCCATTGGATTGCTGGAGTTACACCCGACCGACAACGCGGTGCACTGCAAAGCTTTGTGTAGTAACGGAGAAACGGTAGAATTCGTTCGGCATCAGAGTAGTAAAGAGGCGAGAGATGAGTGATACGGCACTGAAGATTGGACTATTTTATGGCTCCACCACCTGTTATACCGAAATGGCAGCGGAAAAAATTCAGGCGCAACTGAATGCGTTATTTGACGACCAGGTTGTTTCGCTGCATAACATTCAGGAAGAACCGCTCGCACACACCGCCCACTACGACATTCTGATCCTGGGTATTTCCACCTGGGATTTCGGTGAACTGCAGGAAGACTGGGAGTCTCACTGGGACGAGGTGTATCAGCTGGATCTCAGCGATAAGATCGTGGCGCTGTTCGGGCTCGGCGATCAGATAGGTTACACCGACTGGTTCCAGGACGCGTTAGGCATGCTGCACGATGCCATTCAGCCATCGGGCTGCAGGATTATCGGTTACTGGCCGAATCAGGGCTATGAGTTCGCGCAGTCAAAAGCCCTCACCAACGATAAGCGTCAGTTTGTGGGCTTATCACTGGACGATGAAAATCAGTACGATCTTACCGATGAACGTATTCACACCTGGTGCCATCAGCTCCTTGAAGAGTTAAGTGACTGAGCCTGGCCGACTCCACAAGACGTATTTTCGTAACGGCGCCAGCCACCGGGACGGTGCCGATGTGTCGTTTAACGATATCCGCAAACTATTTAACTTCGCGAGTATTACGGTGGGTCGCTGGGTTACTCCGGCAGAGCAACAACTGGCTGCCAATCTGTTTTTTGATGCCCTGTACGATCTTATCGATATCCTGCAGGTTAACGAGCAGGTTATTTCGCTGAATGGTTCGCTGTCGCTGGCTTTCGGCCACGGCGGCCAGAAACACACCAGCGCGCATTACAGTCCTGCCAAACGTCAGCTGGCGCTGGCTAAAAATGCCGGTGGCGGCGCCCTCGCCCATGAGTGGTTTCACGGGTTTGATCACTATATTGCCGGCAAAGTGTTTAGTGTCAGTCCCACCGGACACTTTGCCTCGCAAGCCTGGCTGGATAATGCGAGAGTCCAGCCCCACCCCCTTAATGATCTGCTGTGTGAGTGCTTTTCTACGCTGTTTTTAGATCCCACCAATGGACCCAGTCCCTACCTGATCCGTTCGATCGAGGCTGATCGCGCGCTCAAAATGTATTATTATGCCATGCCTCAGGAGATGGCCGCCCGGGCTTTTGAAGCCTGTATACAGGATCACGCGATCAAAAATGCGTTTCTGGTGCAGGGGACGAAAAAGTCTGCAGAAGCTAGACTTGGGATCTACCCGCATGGTAGTTTGCGCAATCAACTTAACCAGCAGTTGATGCTATACTTCTACCAGCTGGGTATTGCGCTGGCTAAAAAATCACCGTGAGCCGTGGCGGCTTTCGGTTTTTTTGAACAATTTTCCGGCAACAAGTGTTAAGATGTAGGCTGTGTTGTACAAAACGCTATTCATTTTTGTTACAAACAGTATACTAATGTGCTCGAATGTAAGAGAAGAAAGAATACGAGATGAAAAGAAAAAAGCATACCTCGGCCGATGACGAGGCTCAGATTGACATGACGCCCATGTTGGACATTGTGTTCATCATGTTGATTTTCTTCATTGTTACTACGTCGTTCGTGAAAGAGAAAGGGTTGGATGTAAACCGCCCTGAAGACAACCAGTCGAAGACCGACAAGCCATCAAGCTCATTGTCTATTCGCATTGACGCAAACGGCACTATTACCATGGGCGGTCGTGAAGTCGATATTCGTCGCGTGGTGGCGAACGCGCAGACATACCTGGCAGAAAATAACACGGATACTGCAGCCATTCAGGCGCACGAAGACACTGAACATGGCACCGTGGTTGAAGTGATGAACCAGGTGAAAGTTGCTGGCATTGAAAAAGTATCGGTGCTGGTGAAAGGCTCCTAAACCGAACCTTGCGAAACACCAAAAAACCGCCCGCTGGGCGGTTTTTTTATGCGTATGGAAATGTCACCTCCCCTGCAGACAGCGCGTACCGCCGGGTTATACCGATGTGGTATAGGTCTGTAAGGCGTATCCCGGTAGCAATATAAGGCGGTGATCTGACGCGGCTTAATCAGCTGAACTACCCGCTGTATCAGACCATAGCCGGGGATATCGTGAGGTGCTGGGGTTGGCCGTGCGGCCGTTTTGCATTGTTTTTGATGAGGCTGGCAGAAGGAAGAGGCGGCGGCAGCCTATGACGCTACCTTTGCAGCCTATTTTGGTGGACTTTACGAACCTGGCGCCTTAAAGCGAACCAATGGTGGTAACAAGCGAGTTACGTCGCATCGCCACCGGCTGCCCATCGCACTAATTTTTCTGAACCGGTGAAACTGGCCCTGTTTGGGGGAGCTGGAATTTATCTGCCTGGCTTCAGGCGGGTACTGACTGCTCGTTTTCGGCAAGTGGCAGCATCACAGGGCCGTTGAGATAGCGCTCAGGCGCTATCCTTACCGGTCTCGGCAGGTTGCTCACTGTTCGCCAGCCGACGTTTCTCCTGAATCAGTTTGGTAATAATGCTGAACAGGTTGCTGATATTGAAAATGGTACCGAAGATACTGCCCACCAGCAGGGCGTAGGCAAGGCCCAGCGACTCGGCGA
>JBPEWW010000201.1:0-3949 GCA_052032275.1 Alteromonas sp.
GGCTCTGAGGTATAGCCCGCCTGCGCCAGTTGTCGCATGGCAATCTGGGTATAATCCTCATCTACACACTCCCCTTTCAAACTGGCCTTGTCCAGATAACCGCGTTCTATCAGTGCTTCAATCCGGGGCCAGTTATTGGGCTGACTGACATCCATGGCGTTGGACATGGTAGCGACGGTAGCTTTCGGGGCCCACTCGCCACTTTTCAGGTACCGGGGCACAGTGTCATTCATGTTGGTCGCGGCAATAAACCGTTTAATGGGCAACCCCATGGCTTTAGCAATGATGCCGGCCGTCAGGTTACCGAAATTGCCGCTGGGTACCGACACCACCAGCTGTTCCCGTGCCTCGGCCGGTAGCTGGCTGACAGCTTCAAAGTAGTAGCATACCTGCGCCAGCAGGCGGCTGATATTAATGGAGTTCGCTGAATTCAGATGCAGCCCTTCCCGGACATCGGGATCGTCAAACGCCGTTTTTACCAGTGCCTGGCATGCGTCAAAGTCACCCTCTACTGCCACCGTGTGAATATTATCTCCCAGGGTGGTGAACAGCTTCTCCTGCAAGTCACTGATTTTTCCTTTGGGAAACAGAATAACGACATTGATGTTATCGATACCATGGAAGGCATCGGCCACCGCCGCGCCCGTGTCTCCGGAGGTGGCCGTCAGGATAGTGATCGGCTTACCGGCGCTGATACGCGCCAGCGTCTGAGCCATAAACCGCCCGCCAAAATCTTTAAAGGCCAGCGTTGGCCCGTGGAACAACTCCAGCGTGGCGATCGTGTCCTGCACCGGTACGACCGGCGCCGCAAATGTAAACGCGTCCTGAACAATGGCTTCCAGTTCTCCGTCATTCAGTTCATTACCCAGCAGCGCGCGCAATACCTGAATGCTACGCTCTGCAAAGGGCAGTTCCAGTAAGCCTGGGACATTGTCCAGAGTGGGGATTTCGGTGGGAAAGTACAGCCCTTGCTGCTTGCCCAGGCCGCGCTGGACTGCTTCACAAAATGTTGCTGTGTCCTGGGCATCTTTTAAGTTAACTAATTCCACTGTATCACCTTTGTTATTTATTCGGGCCGGATCGTCGCGCCCTGGGCGGGGATCTGGCAAACGTGGCAAAAGCCGTCGCTATTCTGTATGTAGTTGCCTGACAACCAGTGCGCAACCTTGTTCGCCACCAGCTCATCCGGGCACGCAGCAAACACTGTCGGCCCTGAGCCAGATATGCCAAACGCCAGCGCGCCCTGGGCCAGGCTGGCCTGGCGGGCCTCATCAAAGCCTGGCAGCAAATTTTTGCGATAGGGTTCAGCAATGACATCCTGCATCACCGATGCGGCAAGGTGCGCGTCCCGTTCATGCAGTGCATGAACAAACACCCCCAGCTGGCGTCCAAAGCTCAGCGCCACCTCCAGCGGCACCGTGCGGGGCAGAATGTCTCTGGCCTCAGCCGTGGACACGCTGATCCCTGAATAACAGGCTACCCAGTACCAGTGGTCGATGACCGGCAATGAGACTGTCACCCTGCCCGGCGTACCCGTCATCAGAGTCATACCACCCTGAAAACAGGGCGCCACATTGTCGTAATGCACGCTACCACTGATTTGTCCCTCCAGCTCCCCCATCATTATCAGCAAGGTGTTGTCATCAAAGGGGGATGCACAATAGGCATTTAATGCATGAAATGCAGCCACAATGGAGCTGGCACTGGAGCCCAGGCCACTGCCTATCGGCAGGTTTTTATACAGGGTTATGGCCACCAGAGGGGCGCTGCGGCCGGTTTTCGCCAGCGCATCACAAAAATGGGTATAGCACCGACTGACAATATTGCTGGCTGGCTCTGCAGGCAGCCTGTGGGCAAACGCGCCTTTCACCGTCAACGCAAATTCAGCAGCCGGCGCCACCACCACTTCATCTCCCAGCACCGAACCATCCACGGGCGCAAGCGCGGCGCCCAACACATCAAAGCCAAGACTGACATTGCCAATTGAGGCTGGCGCATAAGCCCGCACTGGTTTCATTATTGCTTCCTCGCCGGTTAATGGGCCATTTGTTTCCATGGCATGGTTCTGAGAATATCCGCAAACACACCCGCTGCTGTCACTGTGCCACCGGCACCATAACCACGGATAACATACGGGATAGGCTGGTAATAATCACTGCTGATCGCCAGCGCGTTTTCTCCGTCTTTGACCGCCGCCAGCGGATTATCTGCCGGCACGGCCTGTATGGTGACCTTACATTGCTCGCCTTCAATACTGCCAATGTAACGCAGGACCTTACCTTCTGCCTGGGCCTTTTCCACCCGTTCGCCAAATGCCTGATCCAGTTCAGGCAGCTGGGCCATAAAATCATCGACGCTGCAATCGCTGGCAAACCCTACCGGTAAAACCGACTCAATATCAATATCGCTAAGTTCCAGCTCCAGTTCGGCTTCGCGGGCCATGATCAACAGCTTGCGGGCCACATCCATACCACTGAGATCATCTCTTGGATCGGGCTCGGTGAAGCCGTTGTCTTTGGCTGACTGGGTGGCCTGGGATAAGGTCATGCCTTCCTCCAGCTTACCAAATACGTATGACAGGCTGCCTGATAATATACCTTCGAAGCGATGTAATACATCGCCGGCACTGAATAGCTTCTGCAGGTTATCAATCACCGGCAGCCCTGCTCCTACGGTGGTCTCATACAGGTATTGCCGATTGGTGTGTAAGGCAGTGCGCTTCAGTTGCCGGTAATAATCCAGTGCACCGGTGTTGGCCTTCTTGTTGGGGGTAACCACGTGAAAGCCGCACTCCATCATGGCGACATACTGGCTTGCCACGGCTTCATGACTGGTGCAGTCCACAATCACCGGATTCACCAGGCTGTTATCGTTCACAAATGTGGTCAGCACATCCAGGGAGAATGCCTCTCCGGCCTCGGCCAGTTTGCCCTGCCAGTTATTGCTGATATCAATGCCCTGCTTATCAAGCAGCAGCTTTCGACTGTTCGCGATCCCGTAGACCCGTAGCTGTATGTTACGTTTTAACAGAGCCGGTTGCTGCCTGGCTATCTGGTTTAGCAGCTCTGTGCCTACATTGCCACACCCTACCAGAAACACGTCAATGGTATGGCGATCGCTGAAAAAATTCTGATGAATGACCCGTACTGCTTTCTTCGCGCGTTTACTTTCGATAACGGTGGAAATTGAACGCTCCGACGACCCCTGAGCGATGGCCACATTATTGACCCGGGCCTGGGACAATGAGCTGAAAAAGCGGGCAGCGAGACCTTTCGTCTGCCGCATGCCGTCTCCCACCAGCGTGACAATAGACAGGTCCGGGCGAACTTCAATCGGGTCGAGCAACTGATTCTGCAGCTCTAACGCAAATGCATCTTCCAGCAAATACTGCGCGCGTACGGCGTCCTTGCTCTGAATACAGAAACTGATGCTGTATTCAGATGATGACTGGGTAATAAGACTTATCGAAATGTTCGCGTTGGACATGACCTCAAAAACCCGGCTCGCCATCCCTACCATGCCTTTGAGGCCCGGCCCGGCCACATTGAACATGGTCACATCATCCAGCTGGGAAATGCCTTTTACCGAGGTCCACACACTGCTCGCTTCATTGCTGATTAAGGTGCCGGGTGCCGTTGGATTGAGGGTATTGCGGATCAGACAGGGAATATGATGCTGCGCAATCGGCCCGATTGTTTTCGGGTGCAACACCTTGGCACCAAAATATGACAGCTCCATGGCTTCCTGATAGGTCAGCTTATCCAGCAATACGGCACCTTCAACCTGGTTAGGATCGGCATTGTAAACACCATCCACATCGGTCCAGATCTCACAGCACGAGGCATCAATACAGGCCGCCAGCACGGCCGCCGAGTAATCGGATCCGTTACGACCTAAGGTCACTTTTTCGCCGTCTTCGTTAGCGGCCACAAAACCGGGCATTACCAGC
>JBPEWW010000202.1:0-6636 GCA_052032275.1 Alteromonas sp.
CGTACGGCGATATGAAACTGGCACTGGCCGCGAAGGCTACCGCCAGTGCAAAGGGCATCAGGGGAGCCCCGATAATTTCCACCAGCCCGTACGCGAATGGAAACATCAGCGCCGCGGCCGCGTTGTTAGTCACAAACTCAGTGAGCAACAAGGTCACCAGATATACGATGATCAATGCGATAAACCAGTCCGTGTCCGCCAGGTAGGGCATGAGCTGGGTCGTGGCCAGTGCAATCACCCCCGTGCCTTCCAGTGCGGTGGCCAGGCTCAGTGCACCAACAATCACCACAATGAGATTGAGCGGCAGGTTGCGCTTGATCTCGCCATTGGTGGCCACTTTCGCGGCCAGTAACACTGCCGCAAAAAATAACAGCCCCAGTGCCAGCGACAGCATATCCATGGCCGCCAGCGCCACTGTCAGCAAAAAGCCACCCAGGGTGACCCACTCCTGCTTTGTGCTAAGCGGCCGGGCTATTTTCTGCTCTGACAGAATAAAGAAGTTTTTGGACAGATTATGCCGGGTATGAAAATCCGGTCCGGTCGCCAGCAGTAAAAAATCACCGGCGCGTAATTTGATATCACCCAGCTTGCCGGAGAGTTGCTCACCGTCGCGACGGATTGCGACCACGGCCGCGTCAAATAACGCCCGAAACCCCAGTGCCTTGATAGTTTGCCCGATGATTTGTGCGCGGTTGGCAATAATCACTTCAGTCAGGTTTTCCCGCAGGATCCCATCTGCCTCGGCAAAGGTGGTGAGACCCCGGATATGACTTAAGTTATCAAGCTTTTGCACATTGCCGGAGAAGATCAGTTTGTCCCCTTCGAGGATCACCAGCTCCGGTGAAATCGGCGAAATGAGCTGGCCTTCACGGACCACTTCTACCAAAAACAGCTCGGGTAAATTGCGTAAATGATTGTCTTCTACGGTTTTGCCTACCAGCTCAGAATCGGGCTCCACTTCCGCTTCCAGTAAGTATTCGCGGTAGTCGCCGCCCTTGTGGGCAATGGTCGGCAGTAACGGGGTCAGAAAAAACATAAACACCCCACAGGCCAGCCCGGCAATCATGCCATACAGCGTGAAATCCCAGAATTTAAACCCCGGGTGCCCCTGTTCCTGCAGAAAACTGTCCACAATCAGGTTGGTGGAGGTGCCGATAAGCGTCACGGTGCCGCCCAGAATCGCCGCATACGACAAGGGGATAAGCAGCCGGGAGGCATGAAAGTGTTGATTTTGCTTCACCGGACCAATCAGACTGGCCACAATGGCCGTGTTGTTCAGTAAAGCAGAAGAAAAGAATGTCAGGCCAAACAGGCGCCAGTAGGAGGCAGAGTAGCTGGCGGTCACCAGCTTTCTGCCAAGGCGCTTTATGAGGGCCGTCTTGTCGATGGCACTACTGACGATAAGCAGCAGTACCAGCGTAATCAGGCCCTTATTGGTCAGGTTGTGCAGGACATCGTCAAACGTGATTTGCCGGGTGACCAGTAAGCTGAGCACAGCCAGCGCGAAAATCGAAGCAGGGCGCCGTTTCGTAAAAATCAGCGCAGCAATGGTACCGAAGAAAATCCCCAGTACCATTAACTGGTTTAACTCCATGTTGTCCTGTCCTGTGGTTACAGCTTAGTAATATCCAGTGCATTCCAGTGTGGGAAATGCTTACGAACCAGGGCGTTAAACTCTTGCTCGAACTCAGAGAACTGCGGGCTCTCGTGCTGTTCATCCTGACTCAGTTCGTCAATGATCATGCCCGCGCCAACGGTGCCGTTGGTCATGCGGTCAATCACGATAAACGAGCCGGTAGGCTGGTTACGGGTGTACGGGTCGCAGGCCACCGCTTGTTGGAATTTCAGGTCAACCACACCAATCTCGTTCAGATTCAGATGCAGGGCATCTTTTTTCTGCAGAGTGTTCACATCAATCTGGCAGTCGATATGTGCCACCGAGCCGGTAGTGGTCTTGGTAGCGAATTTGAACGCATACTGCTTGTTCGGCATCATGGGTTCTTCGCTCATCCACACCAGGTGGGACTTAAACTGCGTGGACAGTAATGGCAGGTTGTCTGATTTTACAATCATGTCACCCCGGGAGATGTCGATTTCATCTTCCAGCGTCAGTGTCACGGCTTGTGGTACAAAGGCACGTTCCTGCTCGCCTTCGAAGGTAACCACGGCCTTCACTTTGGAGGTTTTACCCGACGGCAGGGCCGTCACTTCATCGCCAGGGGCGATCTGACCAGACACCACGGTGCCGGCAAACCCGCGGAAATCCAGGTTGGGACGATTCACATACTGGACCGGGAAGCGGAAGTCGTCGTGGTTGGCATCTTCGCCAATTTCGATGTTTTCCAGCAGCTGCATCAGTGGCGTGCCGTCGAACCAAGGGGTTTTAGGGCTCTGGTTGACCACGTTATCGCCTTCCAGCGCGGAAATGGGCACGAAGCGGATATCCGGGATATCCAGTTGCTCGGCAAACTTCAGGTAGTCTTCACGGATCTGGTTGTACACCTCTTCGCTGTAGTCCATCAGATCCATTTTGTTAACGGCCACGATAACGTGCTTAATGCCCAACAGAGAGACCAGGAAAGAGTGACGTTTCGTCTGCACTTTCACGCCACCCCGGGCATCGACCAGAATAATGGCCAGGTCACAGGTAGAGGCACCGGTCACCATATTACGGGTGTACTGTTCGTGCCCCGGTGTGTCGGAGATGATGAACTTACGCTTTTCCGTTGAGAAATAACGGTAGGCCACATCAATGGTAATACCTTGTTCACGCTCAGACTGCAGGCCGTCAACCAGCAGGGCCAGGTCGACCTTTTCGCCGGTGGTGCCCATTTTCTTGCTGTCTTTGGTGATGGCGGCCAGCTGATCTTCATAAATCATTTTTGAATCATGCAGCAAGCGACCGATAAGGGTACTTTTGCCATCGTCCACGCTACCGCAGGTTAAAAAGCGTAGCAGATCTTTCTTTTCATGTTGTTCAAGGTAAGACAGAACGTCTTCTTTCAATAAACTATTTTCGTTATTCATGCTTATGCACTCACAAGGAAGAAGGGGTTCAAAACAGACTCTTTCTGGTTGTAAGTCAGAGCCTCTGCATCGGGATCCAGTGGGTTTTCAGGGTCCAGCACGGTGACTTTTGCGCCGGCGGCTGTGGCCACGGCGTGGGCAGCGCCAGTGTCCCATTCTGAGGTCGGCCCCAGACGCGGGTACAGGTGGGCCTGACCTTCGGCGACCAGGCACAGCTTCAGTGAGCTGCCCATGGCGACCAGTTCGGTTTCACCTTCCAGCTGCGCCATCAGGTTCTGGATTTCGGGGCTCTGGTGCGAGCGGCTACCGACGATCTTCCAGGTTTCGCCGTCGCTGTGCTTTTGTGCCGAAATGGCGGTGAGCTCACCGTCCTGCTCGGTCCAGGCACCTTTGCCCTCAATGCCCACATAGGCTTTATTCAGCGCGGGGGCATAAACCACTCCCATGACCGGTTTGCCGCCATCGATTAACGCAATATTGACCGTAAACTCACCGTTTTTCTTGATGAATTCTTTGGTTCCGTCAAGCGGATCAACCAGCCAGTACTGCTGCCATCCTGCACGCTCCTGCCAGTCAATATCGGCAGACTCTTCAGACAAAATGGGCAGTTCTGACAGGCTTTTCAGCTCATCCACAATAACGTGATGGGCGGCAAGGTCAGCCTCGGTGAGCGGGCTGGTATCCTGCTTTTCATAAACGGCGAAGTCTTTTTCGTAAATCGCCATGATCTTATCACCGGCCAGCTTGGTGATGCGTAACACCTGCTGGGCAAGTGGATCGGGTAATCCCATTATACAAGTCCTTTTTCTGCTAAGAGGTGATACAAACGTTCGGCGGTGTCTTCTGCCGACTCATCGCGATATTCAAGATGCACTTCCGGGTTTTCCGGCGCCTCATAGGCAGAATCAATGCCGGTAAAGTCTTTGATATCGCCGTTGCGGGCTTTCTTGTACAAACCTTTGGGGTCACGCTGTTCGCATACAGCCAGTGGCGTATCCACGAATACTTCCACAAACTCTTGCTCGCCCAGCAGGTTTCGGCAAAAGCTGCGATCTGCTTTAAACGGCGAAATGAATGCGGTCAGCACGATCACGCCGGCGTCAACAAACAGTTTCGCCACTTCGCTGATGCGACGAATGTTTTCCACCCGGTCCGTATCAGAAAAGCCAAGGTCACCACACAGGCCATGCCGGATATTGTCACCGTCCAGCAGGTAGGTATGTTTACCTGCATCGTGCAGCTTCTTCTCCAGCAGGTTCGCCAGTGTCGATTTGCCCGAGCCGGATAAGCCAGTCAGCCAGACCACGCGAGGGGTTTGTCCAAGGCTTTCGGCACGGGTGTGTTTATTCACCTCATGCTTATGCCAGACAATATTGGTGGCCATTAGAAATATCCTTCCATTTTCTTTTTCTCCATCGACCCGGCGCTGTCGTGGTCGATCACCCGGCCCTGACGTTCTGACGTTTTCGTCAGCAGCATTTCCTGAATGACATCAGGCAGGGTATCAGCGGTAGACTCCACCGCCCCGGTCAGCGGATAGCAGCCCAGCGTCCGGAAACGCACAGAACGCATCTCTGGCTTCTCACCCTCTTCCAGCGGCATGCGGTCATCGTCAACCATAATCAATACACCGTCACGCTCGACAACCGGGCGGGGCTTGGCCAGATACAATGAAGGAATGTCGATGTTTTCCAGGTAGATGTACTGCCAGATATCCAGCTCGGTCCAGTTTGACATTGGGAACACGCGAATGCTTTCGCCTTTGTTCACTTCTGAGTTATAGATATTCCACAACTCCGGGCGCTGATTCTTTGGATCCCAGCGGTGGTTGCTGTCACGGAACGAGTAGACCCGCTCTTTGGCCCGCGACTTTTCTTCATCACGACGGGCGCCACCGAAGGCTGCATCGAACTTATACTTGTTCAGCGCCTGCTTCAGCGAAGCGGTTTTCATGATGTCGGTGTGTTTGGCACTGCCATGTGTGAACGGCCCTACGCCCTGCTCGACACCTTCCTGGTTGATATGCACCAGCAGGTCAAAACCGTATTTCTTTGCCTGACGATCACGAAACTCTATCATTTCCCGGAATTTCCACGTGGTATCTACGTGCAGCAACGGGAAGGGAATTTTGCCAGGCGCGAACGCTTTACGGGCAAGGTGCAAGAGAACCGAGGAGTCTTTACCAACAGAGTAAAGCATGACCGGGTTATCAAATTCGGCCGCCACTTCTCTGAAGATATGGATACTCTCGGCTTCGAGTTGTTTCAAATGCGTAATAGACGGGATACTTGCTGTCATTAGTCGAGTCCGATGGTTGTGGGTTATATGCTAAAATATTATATGCATAGAACACTAACACATTTGTGCAAAAAAGTGCTATGCGATTTTGCTATTTAAAATACGCTTATTATTACCCAGCTGGACTGATTGTCACATTATAAAAAACGCCGCGATGAAGCGGCGTTTTAACTGGGATGAAACTTATAAGTATTCTTTCATTTTTCGATCAAACTGATCGAACATTTCTGTCACACCGTCCCGGGGCTCGTTAGTCCGGCTAAGAACAATAATTGTCAGGGTGGACAGAATAAAGCCAGGGACAATTTCGTACATCCAGTCGCTTAACCGCTGGCCCTGAATTTCTACCGGGAAGTAGATCCAGAACAGCACGGTGACGGCGCCTACAATCATACCGCCCAGTGCGGCGCGGCGGGTCATCTGGCGTTTGAACAAGCTGAATAACACCAGCGGGCCGAATGCCGCCCCAAAGCCCGCCCAGGCGTTACTGACCAGCGTCAGGATGGTACTGTCGCGGTCATAGGCGAGGTATATCGCGACCGCAGCCACGACCACCACCGAAATCCGTCCGGCAATGACCAGCTCAGTATCCGAGGCATCACGACGCAGAAACGCTTTATAGAAGTCTTCTGTCAGTGAGCTGGAGGTGACCAGCAACTGAGAGGAAATGGTACTCATAATGGCCGCCAGGATCGCTGCCAGCAGGAAACCGCCAATCAGGGGATGAAACAGAATTTGCGACAGATAGATGAACACCGTTTCGGGATCGATGGTGTTGTTGTTACCGGTGACATACGCCAGTCCGAACAGGCCAGTCATCAGCGCACCAATAATAGATACAATCATCCACCCCATGCCGATATTGCGGGCTGCCGGCACGTCGTTGACCGAGCGGATAGCCATAAAGCGCACAATAATGTGTGGCTGGCCAAAATAGCCCAGCCCCCAGGAGGCCAGCGAAATGATACCAATAAAGGACAGGGTCGCACCGGTCTCGGCATTCATAAAGGGGTCAAACAACGCCGGGTCGATCGCTTTAATGGCGGTTACCGATGCGCCGAGTCCGCCCAGCTCCATCACTACCACCACGGGGACCATAACCAGCGAGATAAACATGATACAGCCCTGCACAAAGTCGGTCATACTGACCGCCATAAAGCCGCCAATGAGGGTGTAGGTTACGACCACGCCGGCGGTGACGTATAAGCCGACTTCATAGCTAAGATTAAATGAGCTTTCGAATAATTTACCGCCTGCGACCACGCCGGACGAAGTATACAGGGTGAAAAAGATAACAATTACCACCGACGC
>JBPEWW010000203.1:0-3520 GCA_052032275.1 Alteromonas sp.
TCGCTGGCGGTGGCATCTGCGACAATTGAGGACAGGTCGCCGCCGGTGAACACCCGTGAGGCTTCCAGCTTACGCATAAAGTCAGATAACCGGTTGTTCGACTCACTGATACCCTCTATCTCAATGATATTGCCTGCCCGTCGCATCGACTTAAAGGACACCCCAGGGGGCACAATGCGCGCCAGTTCGTCGAACACCGACGGCGCAATATTCCGGCTGGCCTGTAATTGTTCAATCAGTGCCATGCGTTGTTCAATGGCACTTTTACTTTCTTTAATTTTTTGAATAGCCGCAATCTGTGCATCCAGCACCGTAATTTCAGATTGCAAAAACGCGTTGCGGGCATTCTGATGACTGATTTGCTGATCGATTGCCTGCCCGATAAACCAGAACAATAGCCCCACAATGGCTGCAACGGCCACCAGCCCCGCCAGATATTGTTGCTTTTGATGCTGGCGCTGTTGCTCCCGCCAGGGCAGCAGATTTATATGTGCCATGGTGTAAAGCTCCGGCTGGCCAGTCCCGCAGCAATGGCCAGCTGCGGTGCGATAGTCTCAAGATGTGCGGCATCCAGTTTCGGATTGACGGTCATATTGGCGAAGGGGTTAAAAATTTCCAGCTCCATGTCGAGGTCGTGTTGCAGCGTCTCCACCAGCGGCGGTAACACGGCCGCGCCGCCGCTTAGCAACAGTTTTTGCGGACGCTCCGCCTGCAATGTGGTCATATACATCTGCAACGCCCGGTTAATGTTTTGCAACAGGTTTGCCGCAAACAGCGGCAGGGTGTCTTCTACCCAGGACGCCGGCAGGCTGTGGTCCAATAGCTGCCGTTCTGCCTCATCGCGCTCCAGCATATGGATGGCCGCGAGGTCGCTGATTAATGCATTGAGGCCAAAGTTGTGCTCTTTGCTGTACACAATTTTGCCATTATCCCAGACACAAACCTGCAGTAACGAGGCACCGACGTTGATGCAGCACACCCGTGCTCCCTGATCCACGCCCGGGTAGAAAAAGTCGATAGCATTGCCCAGCGCATAGCCTTCCACGTCTACCACCTTAGGCTCGTAGTTCGCTTCCCGTATCAGCAGTAAGCGTGCATCAACCTGATCTTTGTGGGCCGCGGTAAGCAGCACATCCACTTTGCCGACGTGGGTGGCGCTTTCGCCCAGCTCCTCGAAGTCCAGATACACTTCCTCAAGGGGATACGGGATCAGGCTGTCAGCTTCTATTTCTATCTGGCTTTCCATTTCAAAGTCGTTTTGCTCCGGGGCCATGTAGACCACCTTGCTGATTACGGCGCTACCGGCTACCGCTACTGCGGCCTGTTTGGCTTTAGCATTAAGCACTTTTTTGACTTTCTTGAGCGCCACGCTCAACGGCTCATAATCTTTTATTTCGCGCTCCTGAAAGGCGCTTTTCAGAATAGGTTCACAGGCATAGGCCTGCAGGACATACCCGTCGCCGGACTGCTCGAGGATCACAGCTTTTATTTGACGCGTGCCTATGTCTACGCCCACAATGGGGGGCATTTTTTTCTTAAACAGCGATTTCATGTGCTGGTGTCCGAATTCACAGATTACTTCTCTACGTTAGGATATTACGCAACTTTTTCGTTATTTATGGTTCTATTAACGACACATACGTATAAAAATATAAGTCATGTTGGCTAACTCGCCTTGGTATCATTAATTCGTGAAGTACATTAAGCCCCTCTTTTTTATAACAATCATCCTTGGCATTCTGGGTACCGCAACGCTGGTTGGTATTTATTTTTATATCAAACCCGACCTGCCCAGTGTCACTGTCCTGAAGGATGTGCGACTCCAGACACCCATGCGAATTTATACGCAGGATGGCCGCCTGATCTCACAGTATGGCGTAAAACGGCGTATTCCGGTGGAACTGGATAAAGTACCACAGCAATTGATTGAGGCGGTACTGGCCACCGAAGACAGCCGGTTTTATGAACACAAAGGCATAGATCCTATCGGCATCGTGCGCGCAGCCATTAATTTAGCAGTCACCGGCGAGAAGCAACAGGGTGCCAGTACCCTCACCATGCAGCTGGCGCGGGGGTTTTTCCTGACCCGGGAAAAGACCTATATCCGCAAAATAAAAGAGATCTTCATTGCCCTGCATATGGAGCAGGTTCTCACCAAAGACGAAATACTGGCGCTATACCTGAATAAAATTGAACTGGGGCACCGCGCCTTTGGTTTTGGTGCCGCCGCGCAGGTCTATTATGGCAAACCCCTGGCAGAGCTGAACCTGGCACAATTGGCCACCATTGCCGGTCTGCCCCAGGCCCCCTCGGTGCTGAACCCTATCAGCCGGCCGGACCGCTCCGTCGAGCGGCGGCGCATTGTGCTGATGCGCATGCTGGACGAGGGCTTTATCAGCCGCCAGGAGTTTGAAGATGCGGCCAATGCGCCTGTTACAGCGCGCAAGCACGGCGCCGAAATTGAAGTGGATGCGCCCTATCTGGCCGATTTGATTTATTCCGAAATGGTCGAAGTGTACGGCAAAGAAGAAGCGGAGACCGGCGGCTACCAGGTGTATGCCACAGCGCCCTCCGACTTGCAGCGCGCCGCCCAGCAGGCGGTACTCCGAAACCTGCATGACTATGACGAACGTCACGGCTACCGCGGGCCGCTGATGTTTTTGTGGGGTGAGCAGCCCGACGAGGACGAGGCTAACGCAGAACCCGGCGGACGGGCAGACGGGCCGGCTCCCCGGACCCGCAAAACTGACTGGGATGAGGCGAGTCTGGTTGAAGCACTGGCGAAAGTTGAGCGTATTAATCCGCTGGTACCCGCGGTGGTGATGACTGTGGGGGAGCAATCGGTGAGTACGCTCACAGCAGACGGTGAGGAAATCACTGTGGCCTGGGAGGGACTGGACTGGGCCCGTGCCTACATAACCGACAGCCGGCAGGGTAACGACCCGCAAACAGCCGGTGATATTCTGCGTGAAGGCGCCGTTATTTACCTGCGTCAGCAAGAGGGCGACTGGCGACTGGCGCAATTGCCGGAAGTGAGTGGTGCTTTTGTGGCGATGGATCCCGATAACGGCGCGGTACGCGCTGTGGTCGGGGGCTACAGTTTTTATAAAAGCCAGTTTAACCGGGCCACCCAGGCTAAGCGTCAGGTAGGGTCGAATATCAAGCCCTTCGTGTATTCCGCGGCCATCGACCAGGGGTATACCCTGGCCTCAATTATCAATGACGCCCCGATTAACCAGTGGAATGCGGCGACTGGCGTGGCCTGGCGGCCAGAAAACTCGCCCGCCGAGTATGACGGCCCTATCCGCATGCGCAAAGCACTGGGTAAGTCGAAAAACGTGGTCTCCGTCCGTCTGTTGCGGGGTGTCGGGCTACGTGAAACGGCTGACCATATTGCCAAATTTGGTTTCGATAAAGACGATATTCCGCTGGATGAAACCATGTCGCTGGGCTCTGGCTCGCACACGCCGCTGGAAGTCGTGCGCGGCATGTCGGTGATTGCCAATGGCGGCTTTCTGGT
>JBPEWW010000204.1:0-1559 GCA_052032275.1 Alteromonas sp.
TGCTGCGGCGACTCGGGATCGGTGACCAGAATGCTGGATAGCGACGCTTCACACGCTTCTTTGTCCAGGGTACCTTTGCGCGCCAGTTGCTGAACTAACGCAGCTGCCTGGCACACCCCGGCAAGCGCCAGGGTTTGTTCAATTTCTGGCTCTAGCATCAGCGAATGTAACTCTCGATAATGCCGCCGCCCAGACAGACTTCGTCCTGGTAGAATACGGCTGACTGCCCCGGCGTTACAGCCTTTTGCGGCTGGTCAAAGATGACTTCCACCTCGTCGTCACCGCGCGGGGTGATCGTGCAGGAAATGTCCTGCTGACGATAGCGGGTTTTAACCACGGCCTTGACCGGGGTTTGCAGGGTCGCGCGGTCCACCCAGTGCAGTTGTTTGGCTATCAGCCCATCCGAATATAAACGTGGATGATCAGCGCCCTGACCGACTATCAACACATTCCGGGCCACGTCTTTGTCCACCACATACCAGGGATCATCGCCAAAATCTTTCAGCCCACCAATATGCAAACCTTTGCGCTGACCCAGTGTGTGGTACATCAGCCCTTCATGGGTGCCGATTTCCTCACCCTCAGCGGTTTCAATCGTACCTGGCTGCGCTGGCAGGTACTGGGACAGAAAATCTTTGAACTTGCGTTCACCAATAAAGCAAATGCCGGTGGAGTCTTTTTTATCGGCGGTCACCAGGCCCTGCTGTTCAGCGATTTTGCGCACCAGCGGTTTCTCCAGTTCGCCCACCGGAAACAGGGTCTTGGCAATATGCTCTTCGCCCAGGGTATAAAGAAAATAACTTTGATCTTTATTGTTATCCAGACCGCGCAGCATTTGCCAGTGGTTGTCCTGGTGCCGGCGACGCACGTAATGGCCGGTCGCTATGTAGTCAGCCCCTAAGTCTTCGGCGGCAAATTCAAGGAACGCTTTAAACTTGATTTCCTTGTTACACATGATATCGGGATTAGGCGTGCGCCCCGCTTTATACTCAGCAAGAAAATATTCAAACACGTTGTCCCAGTACTCTGCGGCAAAATTGATGGTATGCAGTTCAATGCCCAGTTTGTCGGCCACTGCCTGGGCATCCTTCAAATCTTCGGCCGCCGCGCAGTATTCATCGTTATCGTCTTCTTCCCAGTTCTTCATGAACAGGCCTTCCACCTGATAACCCTGCTCTTTGAGCAGGTAGGCAGAAACGGACGAATCCACACCGCCGGACATACCGACGATCACTTTTTTGCTGGCTGGGGACGCTGATTCAGACACCGTTTGCTCTAATCTCTCTGGTTGCTGTAATTAAGGCCGCGGATTTTATCAGAAAGCCGTGTCCGTTTCACGATCAATGCAGCTATGGCTTATACCTTTACGTCGTTGTTAGCCAGGTCACGCCACGCCGTGTCAGGCGAGGGCCGGGCCTTTACAGCGGGACCGTGAGATACTGGCCATTCTCAATGCCGTCAATGGTCCAGCTGCCGACCCGATAGCGAATGAGCCGCAGGGTGGGGTGGCCCACTTTCGCGGTCATGCGGCGTACCTGGCGGTTTCTGCCTTCGGTAAT
>JBPEWW010000205.1:0-3873 GCA_052032275.1 Alteromonas sp.
CAATACTAACGGGTGGGTAGGATAAGGATAAAAAAAAACCAGGCATATGGCCTGGTTTTTCAATCGGACTGACTGTTAACAGTCGTCATCTTCGGCGTCAACACCTTCCTTAACGTCTTCGCAGGCATCTTCAACAGCATTACCTGCATCGGTAACAATCTCGTCCAGCTCTTCGCCAGCATCTTCAGCTTCACCGTCACCACAGGCTGCCAGAGAGAATGCAAACGCGGCTACCATCAATGTTTTCAACAATGCTTTATATGTCAACATAGTCCTTTCTCCAAATCCTTATTAAAAGTGCTGTTATACTTTCGGCGATTTACCGCGCAATGCATTCGCGATTAATGAAATGACCAAAAGTGCTACGAATACGAAAAACAGGAATTGAGCAATGCCTGTAGCTGCACCGGCAATTCCACCGAAGCCAAAAACTGCTGCAATGATGGCAATAATAAAAAATGTAATGGCCCAACCTAACATAAGATAATCCTCTTATCGTTTCCTTAACTCAAACCAAGTTATGCTCGAAACGTGCCACAAGTATAAGTTCATGAATTTAATGATCTTTTATTGGTGCTTGAAAGAGGGGAGCAGTTTTTACTCACCACTATTACAGTATAATCTGCACTTTTTACATAGCCAGTTTTTATCTAATCGGGCGTGAGTGCGAACGGCTTTCTGATATACTGCCTGTTTTGACTTACAGGTAGGCAGTGATGGCAAAAACACACTCGGCATTTATCGGACTGATGCAACGGGCCCGAAATGTAAAGCGATGGCCACTGATGGCGCAATTCCAGGAAGAAATGCTGTCCACCCATGTGTATGAGGCCGCTGTCGTTGCACACATGCTGGGAACCATTGCCGCAGACGTATTTAACGAAGACGTGCAGCCGGATCGGGTCGCCAGTATGGCCTTGTTTCATGAAGGAAGTGAAATTGCCGGCATGAGTGATATCCCCAGTCCGGTTAAATATCACGATCCGGAGACCACCGCCGCGATAAAGAAGCTTGAGCGCCGGTTCGAGTCGATGCTGATCCAGACGTTGCCAGATGCCCTGCAACAGCGCTACAAGCCCCTAATTGAGCAGGACAAGGAAGATATTCATGTGCAACTGGCTAAAGCCGCGGATGTATTGTGTGCGTACCTGAAATGTGATTATGAGTTGTCTAAGTCGAACTCAGAGTTTGCTAACGCCATGCATGAAATGGATATACAGCTGGTCAAATACCGGGAAATGTTCTCAAGCGTTGATTATTTTTGCCAGGTATTTCTGGAAGATGCTAAAGGGACGCTGGATGAGCAGACGCGCGATCTGGATTGGGTGGAGCACGCCAACACAATGCATTTAAAGGATGCCGGCGCAGCTAAAGAGTAATGGCTACGCAATTTGCGAGGTGGCAGCAGTGCGCAGCGAGAGCATTTCATCATGGCATTGTTGCATGCGGGTCCGCACTAAACGCAGGGTAGAGGCCACATCAGGCGGTGGCGCCTTATCCAGTGCCTCGTCTATCGCGTGTAATATGCTTTCTTCAACTTCAATAAGCTGCTTCATGTAAGTGTAATCATTATCGCTGGCAAGGGTAGCCAGAATGGATGTATACAGGTGTCTGAGCTCTATACAGCCGTTGCTGCCCGCTTTCGCGCTGTCTTTATCCAGGCTGGACAGAGGCTGTAGTGTATTGATGGCACGCACCTTCTCTTCCTGCATTCTGGTAAACATGGCCTGATAATTTTCAGACGCCAGCTGCGGTATGGCGTCAGCATAAAAACTTGCGCCGCTGTTTAATTTTTTCACAATGTCCGTAATTTTTCCGACTGGAGAAGAAGAATGCATAATGCCTCCGTGTATGCGTTTTGTCGGCCAATCGTCAACTACAACGTCGATGCATCAACTGTTCCATGCCTGGGTGTGTTGGTTGTAAATAGGTAAGTTAATGTTTTTCATGTGGTTTACTGACGTGTCGGCATGAAGTGTCGCGAAAGGACGCGGACATTAGGAAGGCGGGCCAGCCGGCTTAGGAAAATCTTACGAAAGGTGTGTAGAGTTGGCGCGCGCCTGCACTGACAGGCGCCTCAAATATTACTCGGTTTCCGGGCGGTTATTCAGAATTTCACGCACCCGCAGGGCATTGCCCCCGCTCTCTGTCTCATTGTCACCGAAGCGGACCAGGATCGCATAATAGACATCTTTAGTCGGAACGTTATCCACCTCCACTTCGCCCGCGGGACCATCGAATGGCTGACCAACTTCCTGGCATCCTGACATGGTGCACTGCTGCTCAGGAGGAAACACATGCCCTTCACGGCCTTCTTTTCTGACTATTTTTTTCGCAGTGGATTTTTTGCGCTGGATATCCGTTTTGACAACGGTCAGGTAATCATAGCCCTCGCGCTGCGCAATTTCCGCCGCACGCAAGACGGTATATTGCTGGACGAGATCCGCCGGGGTATCTTCTGATGCTTTGAATAAAATTCGGTATTCGGCTTTGCTAAGCTGAACGCTGGAGTAGCCAAAGGCGTTTTGCGTTTTAGCCGCCTGATACGGGGTAGGGCCAGATGACGAGGTGGTCGAACAACCACCCAGCGTAAGCATGACGGCCAGTGAACAGGCCACCAGCTGAGGTTGTGAGAACATGGGCATAAGCCATCCCTTTCTTAAATTGCATTGAGAACGAGTGTCCGTAAGAACGTAACCACCGCTTGTCTGCGTCTGGACGGCGGGTTATCCGTCGTTGCCCCTTTATACGCGCCAATCCCGAAAAAGGTCAGCAGGGCAGCAGGTGAAGCCGCAAGCAACCGTGCATTCATTTTGGCACGACCAAATGTGTGGTCAGTACGTCGTTGCGCAATGTGGTAGCGCTGTTTGCTGATGGCTACCTGATGTAGCTCGTTGTGCAAGAAAAGGTTCTTCATTGCTCCTCCGTGCGACTCTCAGAACCGTCAGGAACCTGTCCCATCAGGCTGTTGAACACCGGCATCAGGCTAATATGCTGATAGGCATCGCGGGCAACCTTCACGGCCAGTACGCCCAGGCCACCATTGATTACCAGCAGTCCCAGGGTGATCAGCAGATAATGGATACCCGCCTGGTAGCAGACAATGGCAAGAGTCACGTTTAGGATCAGCCAGCAAAAACAGCCAAACACCGCGGCAGCGCCTGCACTGAAGGCCGTAACAACCGCAGACTTTTTCACCAGCGCAGACTCAGCAGCAACCACGTCTGCCAGCGCAAGCATTTCGTTATACTTGTGCGCATAGGTATCTTTAAATGCCTGTATGGTGTCAGTGACGGTAGTGTCGTCTTCCGGCGTTTTTTCAGCCCGACAAGCGTCTGCCCGGCCAGTAGAACTGGTCGGGCAGTACATGTTCTCAGTTTCAGGTGAGAACGCAGCCTGTCGGAAATCCGGTTGGATTGTCTGAGTCATTATCTCTTACGCAGAATAGAAGTCAGGAACATCCCGGCTGCAAACGCTATACCTGCAGCGGCTACCGGGTTTTCTACCGCATATTTACGGATGGAAGAGGCTTGCCATTTCTGTTTGGCTAAGCGCTGACGGGCAGCCATGTTTTCTGCTGACGCAGACGCCGTCTCCCGCAGATTTTCCTCAGCAACACTCGCCGTACCCGCTAATTTGTCTACCGAACTATGCAGGGTTTCCTGTAACTTGTCCGTCATTGGATGCGTTGAATCAGTCACACTGTTCGCTTTGACTTTCGGGGTTTTGGGTACCGAAGTTGATGGTGTCGCCATAATGTATCTCCTTATGATTAACGAATACACCTGTGCTAGTTGCAAAGCATATACCACTCGCTAAGTCGCTGAATTTAGGGGTATATGGCTTTTCTCTCTCGTAACGTCGTTGAGATTA
>JBPEWW010000206.1:0-3910 GCA_052032275.1 Alteromonas sp.
GTGGCAACCTGGTTCAGTATTTTCAGTGGCAGAGCGTTGTCCATGGCATGCATTGCCATCTCGGCACCGTCTTTAAAACTGCTTACGGTATCGGTTAATTTCAGTAATGCCGCACAATTCATTGCTATGGCCGCGCGGTGCGCCTCGTGTCCCTCACCGCCAAGCGCCGCCTCAACCAGTTTGCGGTTTTCTTCCGGTTCGCCGCCCTCAATGGCAGACAGCGGGTAGTAAGGTAAACCGAAATCGTCGGCATTCACGGTGCGTTTACGGATGTCACCGTGTTCCAGGTCAAAAATAATGGATTCTCCATGCAGGGCCAGTTCATCCAGCCCATCGCCGTGTACCACCATGGCGCGATGCTGACCTAACAGCCGCAGTGTGTCGGCATAAGCGGCCAGCAGCTTGGGCGAGTATACACCAAACAGGCTGTGAGTGGGGCCGGCCGGATTGGCCAGTGGGCCCAGTACGTTGAACAGGGTGCGTGTTTTCAGTGCCGCGCGCACCGGCGCAGCATAGCGCATGCCGGCATGATAAACCGGGGCAAACAGAAAACAAAACCCGGCTTCATCCAGACATTTGCGCGCCTGCTGCGGGGTGATATCCAATTCTACCCCAAACTGAGTGAACAGATCTGAGGAACCGGTTTTGCTGGTGACACTGCGGCTGCCGTGTTTCGCCACTTTCACCCCGCAGGCCGCGGCCACCACCCCGGCGGCACTGCTGATATTGATAGTATTATGGCCGTCTCCGCCGGTGCCAACGATATCAGCAAACGGGTAGTCCGGGGTAGGAAAAGGCCGGGCATTGGTGTACATCGCGCCCGCTGCGCCGGCAATTTCTTCCGCTGACTCACCATTAATTTTAAAGGCGGTGAGTACCGCAGCCAGTACCGCTTCGTGCTGCTCACCACGCATAATACTGTTAAACAGCGCAAACGATTCTGTCTGGCTGAGGTGTGAGCCGGCAAACAGCCGTTCTAGCGAAGGGGATGGATCATACATGCGCGGGGCTCTCCTGGGTTAAATAAGTGATACTTTGCATCAGTAAGCGACTGCCGTCCGCAGTCAGAATGGACTCCGGATGAAACTGAAAGCCCAGCATCCTGTCCTGCGGATGGTGGACAGCCATAACGATATCATCAAAGGAGGCACAGGCGTGCAGCGAGTCCGGCAACGACTGGGCCACCAGTGAGTGGTACCGGGCGACTGGGAGTGGCTGTGGCAACCCCTTAAACATGGCGTCGCCAGTGTGCGCAATGGCCGATGATTTGCCGTGCATCACTGCATCGGCGCGGCCAATTTTACCGCCATAATGCGCCACAATCGCCTGATGGCCGAGACAGATCCCCAACACCGGGTACTGGCCTGCGACCCGGCGCAAGACTTCAGGCATGCAGCCGGCATCCTGGGGGGCCCCCGGGCCGGGTGACAACATCAGCAGCACCGGGCCTTTACTGGCCTGGGCTTGCATACGCCCAAGCAGCACGTCGGCCGCGACCGTGTTGCGGTACACCACAATGGATAAGTCCATGGCGCGTAGCTCGTCCACCAGGTTATAAGTAAACGAGTCTACGTTATCCAGCAGAAATACAGTTACCGGTGCGTTCATAGCCGATCCTCCTGTGCCGTCAGTGCACTGCTGACCGCATTGATCACGGCTTGTGCTTTAGTACGGGTTTCATCTGCTTCAGACTGGGGATCGGAGTCATACACCACGCCGGCACCCGCCTGTATGTAGGCTTGCTGGTTTTTCACAAAGGCCGAGCGAATGACGATACAGGTATCCATATCGCCGTTGCCGTTAATATACCCCACGGCTCCGCCGTAGCTGCCCCGGCGCTTGCCTTCAACCTGGCGAATAAGGGTCGCGGCGCTGACTTTCGGTGCCCCCACCAGCGTGCCCATGTTCATGCACGCCTGGTAGGCGTGCAGGGCATCCAGATCATCACGAAGCTGACCCACTACCCGGGACACCAGATGCATCACGTGCGAGTAGCGATCAACCTTAAGTAAATCTTTTACATAGCGGCTGCCCGGACGACTCACCTTGGCCACGTCATTACGGGCCAGATCAACCAGCATGATGTGCTCGGCTTTTTCCTTGTTGTCTTCCCGCAAGTTTAACTCTATCCGCGAGTCCTGATCATAGTTGATTGACCCGTCAGGCCGCTTGCCCCGGGGGCGGGTCCCGGCAATCGGGTAAATCTCCACCTGATTGGTGGCATGCTCATATTTCAGCGCTGATTCCGGCGACGCCCCAAAAATACTGAAGTCCTCATCTTTCATAAAGAACATGTAGGGGCTGGGGTTCTGCTGTTTCAGTTGTGCATACGCAGCAAGTGGCGAGGGACAGGCAAGTGAAAAGGTGCGCGACGGCACCACCTGGAAAATATCGCCCTTGAGAATATTTGTCTTCAGGCGGTTAACGTCCTCACAAAACGCCGCGTCGCTTTTGTCTACTTTAACATCCAGCGTGTCGGCGTTATCGGCGGTCACCGTGCTACTGACCGGCACGTCGTGTAACGCCTGTTGCAGCGCTTCAAGACGCTGGGCTATCCGAAAATACTGGGTTGCGACATCCGCGCCACTGAACACACTGCCCAGCAGGTGGGTTTCGCGGGTTTGGTGATCTACGGTAAGCAGGGTCTCAGCCAGATAAAACACGTAATCGGGGCAGTCATTGTCGCCTTCGCTCACCGCCGGTAAAGACTCAAAGGTGGCCAGCAGATCATAAGCAAATACTCCGCCGAGAAACACCGCATGCGGGTGCTGACGGATGGGCGTGATGTGATTCACAATGACCCGCAGGGCGTCAAACACGCTGGCAGCTTTCAGCCGGGCATCTTCATCCAGGGTGTCATCGGCAGGCGCACAGGTCAGGGTGACGCCGTTTTCGTTGTCCGTCACGTCAATGCCTGGCGGGCAGTGCGCATGAAACAGCGGTAGCACCGCCTGGCCATTGGCGGTGATCGCCGTCACCGTAACGGTATTGTCACGGCATTCAAAGCGTAGCGCGGCGTCTACCATTAACAGACTTTGCAAATTGTCCTTTGACTCAATCTCCGCCGACTCCAGTAACAGCGCATGAGGCCGGTCCTGGCTCAGATGTGAAAACGCTGCCAGCGGATCATCAATGTAATGACCCACCTGCTCGATAGTTTCGACTTTACCCGGGTCAGTGCCCAGTTCAGCTAGACTCATGGTCGCATTTTCTCCCACTGCGAAAAGGTAAAAAAAAAGGCCCGTAAAAACGGGCCTTTTCGTAATTCACACGCACAACAGTACGCACCGCCCGTTAAGTCAGGGAGTGCCACCACCATTTTGCAACCATCATGTTGCCGGTAAAGTTGAATGTGCGCATGGATAAATTCTCTTCGTTGCTAAAAAACTTCGATAGGCATCGAAGCCGTTAGTCCGTATAATTCGCCTACTAGGAGAAAACAAATTCAACATACTGTCAACCAAAAATTTGCATAACTCATTGAAAATTGATCTACATAGTCACACCCGGTTCTCTGATGGCCACCTGACGCCAGAGGAGTTGGTGCTGCGTGCACATACGATGCAGGTAGACGTGCTGGCTATCACCGACCACGACACCCTGGCCGGTCTGGCCCGGGCGCATGCCGCTCAGGCGCAACAGCAACGCCGCCTGACCATTATCGATGGCGTGGAAATTTCGACCCGCTGGCACGGTTTTGATATTCATGTGGTGGGATTAAATGTTGATCGGGGATCCCCTGACTTACTGACGCACCTTGACGAGCAGGCGCGTATCCGCAGTGAACGGGCAGAGAAAATTGCCGACAAGCTCGAAAAGTGTGGCTTTGAAGGCGTGCTGCCGAAAGCATTGGCGCTGGCGGGCGTCGGCCAGGTGACCCGGGCGCATTTTGCCCGGGTGCTGGTAGAAC
>JBPEWW010000207.1:0-2936 GCA_052032275.1 Alteromonas sp.
AAACACTTTTTAAATATCTCTGAAACCAACCTGCAAAAACAGGTGATCCTGGAAGCCCGCATCCTGGAAGTGGTGCTCAATAACGACTACCAGCAGGGCATAAACTGGAATGAAATTGTTGCCAAAGGCAGTACCCGCTTCAGTTTGTCTACTTCCGCCGCCACTATTGGTAACGCGGTGACCACCAAGCTGGGCGGCATTACCTCGCTGTCGTTCTTAAATGAGGACTTTTCCGGCGTGCTGTCGCTATTGTCTACCCAGGGCAATGTGCAGGTCCTGTCCAGTCCACGGGTCACCGCCATCAATAACCAGAAAGCGGTAATTAAAGTGGGTGATGATGAGTATTTTGTGACTGAGGTGTCCAGCCAGAATGTGGTTACCCCCACGGCTACATCGGTGACGCCAAACGTCGAGCTGACCCCGTTTTTCTCTGGTATTGCCCTGGATGTGACGCCGCAGATTGATGATAAAGGCAGTGTGTTGTTGCATGTGCACCCGTCGGTCATTGAAACGCAGGAGCAGCAGAAAGTCCTGACTATTAATGGAGAGCGTCTGGTGCTGCCACTGGCGCAAAGCACCATACGCGAGTCCGATACTATTATTCGGGCTACCTCAGGTGAAATTGTGGTCATTGGCGGGCTGATGCAAACCACCCGTGGCGATACCGAATCGAAAACGCCGTTACTGGGTGATATCCCGGTGCTGGGCGAGCTATTCACCAACAAACGCAAGCAGGAAACCAAAAAAGAACTGATTATTCTGCTGAAGCCGACTGTGGTGGGCGCGGGGACCTGGGCTGAGCAAATGGAACGCAGTCGGGAAACCATGGCCGACTGGTTATACGTGGAATAGGTATGTACCTTTATCATTTTGGCATCAACGAGTTACCCTTTACGCTCACGCCGAATACCAGCTACTTTTTTGGCCTGCCCAGCCATAATGAAGCATTGCAGGTGCTGCTGACCGCGCTGAAAACCGGCGAAGGCTTTATTAAGGTCACCGGCGAAGTCGGCACCGGCAAAACCCTGATTTGCCGTAAGCTGCTCAATGAACTGCCCGATCATTTCGAGGCGGCCTACATTCCTAACCCCATGCTATCACCTGACGAATTGCGTCGTTCGGTGGCCGCAGAACTGGGCGTGGAACTGGGTACCACCAGCGATCAGCAGGTGTTCACCCAAAAGATTCAGGAACGCCTGATCGCGATTCATCAACAGCAAAAAAGCGCCGTGTTGATTATTGATGAAGCCCAGGCGTTGCCTACTGAGAGTATTGAGGCACTGCGCCTGATGACGAACCTGGAAACAGAGTCACGCAAACTCTTACAGGTTGTGTTATTCGGGCAGCCCGAACTGGATGAAAAGCTGGCACTGGACGAATTGCGCCAGCTTAAGCAGCGTATCACCTTCAGTTATGCGCTCAGACTCATGGATGCCGATCAGGTGCATCAGTATGTACAGCATCGTATGGCTGTGGCCGGTTACCGGGGCGCTGAACTGTTTCCCGCCCGTCTCTGCCAGCTGCTGTATACTGCCAGCCGCGGCACCCCGCGCATTGTTAACGTACTCTGTCATAAAGCGCTGATGCTGGCCTATGGAGAAGGCAAAGCACAGGTTGAGCGCAGCCACGTACAGGCCGCCATTGCGGATACCGAAGCCGCCGAGCCGGTGCGTGGCCAAGCGGTGACACCGCCATTATTGGCGGGTATCACCGCGCTGTGTCTGGCAATTGTATTCATGGCAGTATGGCACCTGGGAGGCCTTGAGTGAGTGTAGTGAACAAAATGCTGAAAGATCTGGAGTCCCGTGAGGCCGACACCGGTTCACCCAGCAACTATCGTCCGCCGGTACAGAAGAAGCCCCAGCCGCTACGCGTTTGGGTGTATTCCCTGGTGACCGTGGCGGTGCTGGTGGTGGCCGTTGCCTGGCTGACCATGCCAGAGCGGGCAGAGGCGCCGTCAGTGCCACAGACGGTGGACGTGGTGTCAGCGGAAAACGCTGAAACGGTGGTTGCACCACCGGCAGAGGCGGCGAAACCCGCCTCGGCAAAGCCTAAGCCTAAGCCAAAAAAGCAATCCATTCTGACCCGGCCCATCAATGAAATTGTGGCCGGCCAGGCAGACAATCAGGACAATCAGCTGGCCGATGAAACCCCTGCCAGCGAACAACCGGCCGGTGCGTCTGACCAGGCTGCCGGTGGTGACGCGCAAACTGAAGAGGCAAACGCGGGGCAACAGAGCGAATTCACACTGACTGCCAGCAACGGCAAGGACGCGTTTCAAAACCTGCGTGAACGTATCCGGCTGGCCCTGGAAAGCCCGGATAAGCGGGAAGCGATTACCCTGATGCGTGAGCTGGCCGACGCCCAGCCAGAGAATATCGCAGTGCGTAAAAAACTGGCGGCGGTACTGTTTGCGAATGGCCAGGCCGGCCCCGCCCGGGAGCAACTGATCGCCACGCTAAGCCGGTTTCCGGCTGACCATAGCGTACGCCTGATGCTGGCTCGCTTATACCAGCAGCAAAACCAGCCCGAACAGGCCCGGCAGGTACTGGCAAAGGCCGAGAATTATCGGCCGGTGAGCACCGACCTGATTGCCTTCAGAGCGTCGCTGGCCCAGGCCGAACAACGCTTTGCAGAAGCGCTGACCGACTACCATTTACTGGTTGCCCGGGCGCCCGATGACGCGCGCTGGTGGCTCGGCGTGGCCACCAGTGCCGATCACCTGGGACAGACCCGGGTTGCCCTGAACGCTTATCGCCAGGCTCTGGCGCGTGGTGAGCTAAATAGCGAGGTGCAGCAGTTTATGCAGCAGCGCATGACGGTGCTGGCCGGAGGCGACGATGAATAAACCGCGCCTGCGCCTGGGCGATTTGCTGGTTCAGCAACAGCTGATCACCGAAGAGCAGTTAATGCAGGCGCTGGCTGAGCAGCGTCAG
>JBPEWW010000208.1:0-5880 GCA_052032275.1 Alteromonas sp.
GTCACCAGTTCAGGGAGTGGCAGCCGCTGTGTCGGGGTTGTGGCAGATAGCGCTTTACGGCCATCCGGGTGTACCCCGCCTGGGAAGCGATGCAATTTATTGCGATTAAGGTTGTCTATTATTTCGTCAAAGGCTGGGTACATCAATTACGACACCATTTTTACCGGGATATCGCCTTTGGGCGAGTCAGAAAAATCCCATTTCCAGGACGCCGTTGTTGGCGTCAGGGGAACCATATCAATACAGTCCACCGGGCAGGGATCCACGCACAAATCACAACCTGTGCACTCATCAACAATCACGGTATGCATATGTTTGGCAGCCCCCAAGATAGCGTCGACCGGGCACGCCTGAATACACTTGGTACAGCCAATGCATTCATCTTCCCGGATAAACGCCACTTTTTTGGTGTCTTCTTCACCGTGGGCGGCGTCCAGTGGCTTGGGCTCTACGCCCATAAGATCCGCCAGTTTTTTAATGGTTGTTTCGCCGCCAGGAGGACACTTGTTAATTTCATCACCATTAGCAATGGCTTCCGCATAAGGGCGACACCCGGGGTAGCCGCACTGACCACACTGAGTTTGTGGCAATACTTCGTCAATTTGGTCAACCAAGGGATCGCTTTCCACCCGAAAGCGAATGCTTGCATAACCCAGCGCCAGCCCGAACGCGAGCGCCAGAATGCCTATTGCAATCAGACTCATCGTTATCGTCATTAAAATTTCACCAATCCACTGAAGCCCATGAATGCCAGGGACATGAGCCCGGCCGTGATCATTGCGATGGACGCCCCTCTGAACGCCACGGGTACATCAGCCGCCGCCAGGCGCTCCCGCATTGCGGCAAAGAGAATGAGAACCAATGAAAAGCCTAACGCCGCCCCAAACCCGTAAATGAGGCTCTCCATAAGGGTGTGCTGCTCTGTAAGGTTGAGTAACGCCACACCAAGCACGGCGCAGTTGGTGGTAATCAAGGGGAGAAAAATGCCCAGTAACCGGTACAGGGTAGGGCTCGTTTTATGCACTACCATTTCAGTAAACTGCACAACCACGGCGATGACCAGGATGAAAGCCAGTGTGCGCAGGTAGCCGATACCCAGTGGCTGTAACATGTAGGTTTCTACCAGGTAACTGGAAACCGAGGCCAGTGTCAGCACAAAGGTGGTGGCCATAGACATGCCGATGGCGGTCTCCAGCTTGCTGGATACCCCCATGAACGGACAAAGCCCTAAGAACTTCACCAATACAAAATTATTTACCAATACTGTGCCAATCAACAGTAGAAGAAAATCTGTCATGTAACTGCCTGATTTCTCGTAACGTCGTCACCGCTGATTGATGCTGGCTCGCAGGGCCTCTGTCAAATGACGATTACAAGAGTACCGGACGAACGCTGCGCGGTGAAATTACGATGGGTTTTAATTGTAAGCTGTGCATTAAACGCATACCGGGTGCGCCCGGTTTAGCTTTGTGCGTTTTTTCCGCTCCTTTTCACAGGGCAGATAATCATTGGTATTATCGCCGTTTAGGCGTTGAGAAACAACTTGTGCGCTGCCACATTATGATGAAATTCAATTAAATATGTAAACTAACGCGATGAAGACTTCTAAGAGAGACCAAAGATAAGGAAGGTGGCTCCCCCTCCCCGACTCGAACGGGGGACCTGCGGATTAACAGTCCGTCGCTCTAACCAACTGAGCTAAGGGGGACCTGCTTTTCAACGAGGGCGAATATTAAAGAGCATCCGTATCGCTGTCAACAACCCACATAACTTTTTTATTCTAACTGCGCAAAAATTATATTTTTGACACTTTTGTGGCTAATTTTGCATCAACGGCGAAAAAATTATGGTTACTTTATGCTCACAGCGGCCGTAGCTGAGAAATAAAGAGAAATGTAAGTGAGGCGTAATAGGGTTTCAAAAAAAGTTAACCTTATGCCCTTATACTCAAGTCTTATGCTAAAACGCTATTAAAATACCTTTGTGTACTGTTTTTAAATACAGTTGTTCATAAAAGTGTAACCTGTCCACGTCAGACAGGCGGTTAGTCATCACTTACATAATTTTTAGTGCATGAGCCAGCAATTCCCGCCATTGCTGGGTTTAAGCCACTTATCCACTAAAACTGTGGATAAGTATGTTGATAGCTCTCCCGAAGCGTACTGGTATTCGGGATCTTTAAATTATTATTACGGACGGATCACTTTTCATTGAATAAGTTTATCTATATTTTTCATTTAGTTATTTGTTTAATTGGGATCTTTTCACGATCATATTTGCGATCAGTTGGACAATAAATAGCTTGTGTGTTAATTCCCCGCCCTGGGGGATAATTAACCATGAGAACCGACCGGTTTACGGCGCTGTAGCATTATTTTAACAATTGTTGGTGTGTTACCCAGATTACAGTTTTGTATTTTCTGTATAAGCCAGCGTCGCTAATCCCCTACAACCCGATTCTATAGCCAGCTAAACCAGGTCAGTCCCAATCGGACGCCATACATGGTCAAATAGTAATCACCAATAAGCAATTTTAATTGATAAGTTAAATGAATATGCACTACGCCGTATTTATCGCACTATGGTCCGCCATAGCATAAATCTGGGACACCCACATTTTTTAAGCCATCCAACGCATAAATCTGGGACACCCACATTTTTTAAGCCATGCAAAAACCTGGCTGGACAGTCACACCTCGCTAATCTTTGCTGCCGTTTTATATAAGCAGGCTGATAAACATGGACACTCACACCTGCGCGACGACGATTCTGGTCAGTCTGTTCGAACTGGGACGCACAATGTTTGAGTGGCAAAGCAAGCCAGGGAAAAACAGGTAATGCAGGGTGGGTGTCCTACATTTTCGACGATGAAGAGTGGGTGTCCTAAAAATGGGGCGTCGTAGCCGGCAGCAGCCAAGATGGATGGGAGACCTGGTATCAAAGGTGTAGGGGTTAATTGGCACTGACGCGTACATATTTAGCTCTGCGCCATGGCAGAGCTGCCACAGGTGCTTTAAACTAGGCGGTTCAGTAGCCCCGTGCAGGAAAGTAGGGCTTATCAGAAACACTGGGTTCAACGCATTATCCTCAGGGGTGAGGGTGCCATTGCACAGCTCCCGGTTAACCGCAACAAAGTGAGTGATAGTGAGCAAATCGCAGTCTTCTGATCGCAATTCCAATCTTACTGAGGGTGACATCAGCCAAACACTTAGACGCATGACCATCCCCATGATTTTGGGAATGATCATGATGATGAGCTTTGGTCTTATTGATACATTCTTTGTCAGCCTGTTAGGGACCGATCAGCTGGCGGCAATCAGTTTTACGTTTCCGGTAACCTTCACAGTAATCAGCCTGAATATAGGACTCGGGATTGGAACGTCGGCCATTATTGGTAAATTGCGCGGGGCGGGCGAAATGATCCAATCCAAACAACACGCAACCGGCGCACTCATCTTGTCTTTTTTACTGGTAGGGCTGCTTGCCTTATTGGGCTTCTTTGGCATCGACTTAATTTTTCGAGCACTGAACGCCACCGACAATCTGATGC
This sequence comes from Alteromonas sp., assembly GCA_052032275.1. Classification (GTDB taxonomy): domain Bacteria; phylum Pseudomonadota; class Gammaproteobacteria; order Enterobacterales; family Alteromonadaceae; genus Alteromonas. Next base: position 3,551 of record JBPEWW010000208.1, read on the forward strand.
CTTATATCCATGACTATATGGGCGTGTGGTACTTGTCGAGTATCTTTCTGGCTGTGCCGATGGTGGGGAACAGCGTACTTCGTGCCTGTGGTGATACCCGCACTCCAAGTATCATTATGGCGGCTGGCGGCGGCCTGAATGCATTGCTCGATCCGCTGTTTATTTTCGGTTGGGGGCCGGTGCCGGCGATGGGAATTCAGGGCGCAGCGCTGGCAACATTCATCGCGTGGCTGGTTGGGGCAACCTGGATCCTTTATTTACTGGCTGTTCGCAGAAAACTCATCCTCCCGCGTTTTTTAACCTTGGCTGAATTGCGCGAAAGCAGTCGGGATATTCTGAAAATTGGGCTACCCGCAGCAGGCGCCAATATGCTCACGCCGGTAGCCGGCGGCATCATGACTGCGGTGGTGGCAGGCTATGGTGCAGAAGCCGTGGCAGCATGGGGGGTAGGCAATCGAATGGAGTCGATCGCCAGTATTGTGATCCTCGCCCTGTCCATGACACTCCCCCCATTTATCAGCCAAAATGTAGGCGCGGGTAACATGCACCGTGTTCATGAAGCGTATACCCGTACATTGAAATTTATTCTGATATGGCAACTGGCAGTGTTTGTGGTGATGTGGCTACTGTCAGGCTGGATAGCTGCAGCTTTTGCGAAGGAGCAGGCGGTGGCCGAGCTGATTGCCTTGTTTTTAGTGATTGTCCCGCTGGGTTATGGGATGCAGGGTATCATCATTCTTACCAACTCGTCGCTCAACGCTATGCACCGGCCGATGTCTGCACTCACCCTCAGTGTCATCCGCCTGTTTGTTTTTTACGTACCAGTGAGCGTGGCCGGAAGTTGGCTGTTTGGGCTGGAAGGCTTGTTTTGGGGCACAGTGGTGGCCAATGTAGCAATGGCGGCCGTGTCATATCTGATTTTTACCCGTGCGGTGAGCGCACAATTTAACGAGGGTTCAACAATAGCATGAGTAAAGGGTTCGAACTGGTTTCAAATTACCAACCAGCAGGTGATCAACCAAAAGCCATTGAATCGCTGGTGGACGGCCTCGAGAGCGGCTTAGCCAGCCAGACATTGCTGGGGGTAACCGGTTCAGGAAAAACCTTCACCATGGCGAACGTAATTAAGCAGGTTCAACGTCCTACGCTTATTCTTGCTCACAATAAAACGCTGGCTGCGCAACTGTATGGAGAGATGAAAGATTTTTTTCCAAACAATGCCGTAGAGTATTTCGTCTCTTACTATGACTATTACCAGCCCGAAGCGTATGTGCCAACCACGGACACGTTTATAGAAAAAGACGCGTCCATAAATGATCATATCGAACAAATGCGTCTGTCAGCCACCAAGGCGCTGATGGAAAGGCGCGACGTGGTAATTGTCGCCAGTGTCTCTGCAATATACGGGTTAGGCGATCCGGAATCCTATATGAAAATGCTGTTGCATTTGCGGCAGGGCGATACCATGGATCAGCGGGATATTCTGCGCCGGCTGGCTGAGCTGCAATACAAGCGTAATGACCTGGCGTTTGAACGGGGCAGCTTTCGGGTTAGGGGGGATGTCATTGATATCTTTCCGGCCGACTCTGAGAAGCAAGCCGTGCGGGTAGAACTCTTCGATGACGAAATTGATAAGATCAGCTTATTCGATCCGCTGACCGGAGCCGTTGATAAGTCTGTGGTGCGTACAACCGTCTTTCCAAAAACACACTATGTCACGCCCAGAGAAAAAATCTTAAATGCCATAGACCGCATCAAAGACGAGTTAAAAGAGCGAAAGGAACAGTTGCAGGCAGTAAATAAACTGCTGGAAGATCAGCGCATTACACAACGTACTCAATATGATATTGAAATGATGCTAGAGCTGGGTTATTGCTCGGGAATAGAGAATTATTCCCGGTATTTGTCCGGCCGTGCTCCGGGTGAGCCGCCGCCAACGCTATTGGATTATTTTCCGGCAGACGGTCTGATGTTTATTGATGAGTCACATGTGACCGTTTCGCAGGTGGGTGCCATGTACAAAGGTGACCGTTCGCGAAAAGAAACGCTGGTGGAGTACGGGTTCCGGTTACCCTCGGCACTGGATAACCGCCCGTTAAAATTCGAAGAATTTGAGCAAATTTGCCCGCAGACCGTGTATGTATCAGCGACCCCAGGTGCCTATGAACTGGAAAAGTGCGATGGCGATGTTGTGGAGCAGGTCGTGCGTCCAACGGGATTGCTCGACCCGGAAATTGAGATTCGGCCGGTCGCGACCCAGGTTGATGATGTGTTATCGGAAATCCAAAAACGCGTAGAACTTGACGAGCGGGTGTTAATTACCACGCTAA
>JBPEWW010000209.1:0-6500 GCA_052032275.1 Alteromonas sp.
TTATTCATCCCCACATACACAGATTTAGTTTGTGTGTAGTGGTGCAACGTTTCGATGCCGTTCTCCCGGCCCACCCCGGAAAGCTTATAGCCGCCGACAGGCATTTCGGCGGGGGAGGCGCCATAACTGTTGATCCAGCATATCCCCGCCTGCAACTTGCTGACCACACGGTGGGCGCGCCGGATATCGGTTGTCATCACCCCGGCTGCCAGTCCCATGGGCGTAGCATTGGCACGTTTGATCACTTCGCTTTCATCGTCAAAAGTCAGCACACTCATCACCGGACCAAATATTTCTTCACGGCAAATCGTCATCTCGTCGGTACAGTCGGTGAACACGGTGGCAGCCACAAAATAGCCGTCGGGCGCAGAGTCCGGCTTAATACGCTCACCGCCTATGGCGACCGTGGCGCCTTCCTGCTTGCCCTTTTCAATGTACGACATGACTAACTTCAGGTGCTCTTCAGAAATGAGGGCGCCAAAGTTGGTATCAGGGTGAGTAGGGTCGCCGGCAATAATATTGTTGCGGGTGCGCTCCAGCAGGGCGTCCATAAATTTGTCATAAATACTGCGCTGGACAAATACCCGGGTACAATTGGTACACACTTCCCCCTGGGTGTAGAAGTTGCCAAGCATAGCGGCAGACACCGCTTCCTCGATATCAGCATCCTCAAACACCAGCAAAGGTGATTTACCGCCCAGCTCCATGGTCACGTCTTTCAGGGTTTCAGAGGCACTGCCCATGACCTTGCGACCGGTGCCGACTTCGCCGGTAAATGAGACCTTCTTAATTTGATCATGGCTGGTTAGCCACTGGCCTACTTTTCCTTCGCCGTGCACCACATTGAAGACCCCGCGGGGAACCCCCGCCTCAATGAAAACTTTGGCCAGCTCGACCGCGCCACGGGGCGTTTCTTCTGAGGGTTTAAAGATCATGGCGTTGCCTGCCGCCAGTGCCGGACCTGACTTCCAGCAGGCAATTTGTAACGGGTAATTCCACGCGCCAATGCCGGCGCAAATACCCAAGGGTTCGCGGCGGGTATAGTAAAAATCCCCGTCTACTTCCTGCTGCTGACCAACCTGCGTAGGCGTGAGGGAGGCAAAAAACTCAATGACATCAGCACCGGTGGCCACGTCGACTTCGCTGGCTTCCTGAATGGGCTTTCCCGTATCGAGCACTTCAACGTTGGCCAGGCTGTCGTTATTTTCGCGCAGCAACGCCACAGCACGATGCAAAATACGCGCACGTTCCTTTGCCGGTGTGGCAGACCACACCGCAAAGCCGCGCTGCGCACTTTCGATAGCTTTTTCACGAACAAACTCATCGGCCACTTCGACCTCATAAAGTTGTTCACCGGTAGCAGGATTGATTACAGCGAATGTCTCACCGCTTTTATTGGAGAGTGGCTCGCCATCAATGAAATTAGTTAACCTGTCGGCTGACATCGGGATCCCCCATGTTGTCTGCGCCTGCAGGCAACCCGCAGGCTATTGCATATTAATCAATAGCATCAATACGAGTTTTCGCCATAAAAAGACCGCATAACATTAAATTCTTGCCATAAAGGCAACGGGCTGCCTGTCAATCTGAGAAAATTGGCGATATTGCTGTTAAAACCGGCAAATGTCCTGCGAAGGGGCGATTTTAGGTTGCGAAGGCCGCATCCACGTGGTTTTATAGTTTCATAATTACAAAAACAGACGTATTGCTTGCCCGGGCAAGAGGAAGCGCAGTTTATGAGTCGGTTGCACCAGTCACTGGCCACAATTCCTAACCGCTATGCTTTTATTGACCACATTGATAAGAGTGTTGCTCAGCACAGGCATGTTTCGCTGTTGCTGATTGACGTAGTGCGCTTTTCAGATGTGACGTCAAGCCTCGGCATCAATGTGGGCGATCGCTTTTTACTAGAAATTGCCAACCGCCTCATCACCTTATTTCCGTCTCAGGTATTGTTAGGCCGTATCAGCGGCGACGTGTTTGGTATTATGCTGCCGGGTAAACATACTCCGGCGCAGATACAGGCGCGTTTTGAGCATCTTGTCGAGCATTTTAAAACCCCCATGCACTACGACAACCATGCGTTTATTGCCGACTTCAATGTTGGGGTGGCTTCCACCCCCGCGGAAGGCTTTAGCCTGACCCGGTTCGTCTCCCGCGCCGAGGCTGCACTGAAACAGGCCAAGGAAAATAAATACGAGAATCTGTATATTCTTGGCCAGGAGCAGAAGGCGGATACCGGTCGCTCGCTGGCACTGAAGGCCGATCTGAAGCGGGCACTGTCCCACAACGAACTGGAATTGTACTTTCAGCCCAAGGTAGACCTGACCAGTCTGCGTATCGTCGGTGCCGAGTGTTTGCTGCGCTGGAATCACCCCTTGGACGGGGTGTTGTTTCCCGGCCCGCTGATTGAAGCAGCTGAGTCTTACAACATGATGAATGAGCTGGCCTACTGGACCTTCGAGCAGGCATTCCGCAGTATGGTGAAGCTGGACGAGCGGGGCTTTGATCTTACCCTGTCGGTCAATATTTCACCGACTCAGCTCTATGATTCGAAACTGATCCCCACGTTAACGCTGTTAAGCGCCACCTACAATATTGCGCTGTCCCGAATTGAGCTGGAACTGACCGAAGATGTGGCGCTGTCTAACTCGCTGATGGCCCGTCAACAGCTCACGCAATTGCGGGCACTGGGGGTGGCCATTTCGGTAGACGACTTTGGCAAAGGCTATTCAAACCTGGCATATATCCGTGATTTGGACATCAATGCCCTGAAAATTGATAAAACCTTTGTTATGGAACTGGGCAACAACGATGTGAATCAGGCCATTATCGAAGCGGCCAAAATTATAGGTCATGCTAAAGGCTGTGAAGTTATTGCTGAGGGCATTGAAACGCTGGAGCAATTGCATCTGTTGCGGGACTTAGGTATCACCGTGGGACAAGGGTATTTGTTTTCCCGGGCCGTGCCCCTGACTGAATTTGCCCGGCTGGCCAGTACCGAAATTACGGTGGGCGGCTCCCCACTGCGCCGCGCCCTGGGGTAACTGCTTCTTTACAGCAAATTCTGGTTTGCGGTGGCATTTTGCGGGCAAGCAGGTAGACTTAGCTGCATTGTTCCGCAACCCGAAAAGGCCACCTTCCTGTGAATCAACCTGTTGAAAATGGTGAGTTTCTTAAGTTTTCCCGGCAGCAGCCCGAGCGCTTTTCCTCGCCCTCGCAATTCACACTGTCTAACGGCACGCAAGTTATCATTACCGCCCCTGGGATCATCAGCTTCGATCCCGGTCAGCATGCAGCGCAACCCACCAAGCAGGTCGTGTATTCCTGCGGCGTACACGGCAATGAAACAGCGCCTATCGAAATTTGTGACGACCTGGTGAAAGCTATTCTGACCGAAACCCTCCAGCTGCGTCACCGGGTGTTGTTTTTATTTGGTAACCTGCCTGCCATGGACATTGGCGAGCGCTTCGTTGAAGAGAACATGAATCGCCTTTTCAGTGGTGCGCATTCACAGGGCGAAGGATGCCATAATGCGGAGAGACAGCGTGCCAGACAGCTCGAACAGGCCATCTGTGACTTTTTTGATGGCGCGCCTGAGTCAGCCCCGCGCTTTCACTATGACTTGCATACTGCCATTCGCGCCTCTAAAAATGAAAAATTTGCGGTTTACCCGTATTTGCATGAGCGTCGTCACAGTCGCAGCCAGTTAGCCTTTTTGGCTGCCTGTGGGGTGAAAACCATCTTACTTTCAGAAAGTGCTACTACCACTTTCAGCTATTATTCGTCTCATCAGCACCAGGCCCATGCGTTTACCGTAGAACTGGGTAAAGTACGTCCGTTTGGCGAAAACGATATGCGACGATTCGAAGCTGCCCGTCAGGCGCTGACCCGCCTGATAAGCGAAGACGATTATGCGCCTACGGTGGCGCTGGAAGACCTGGATATTTATCGTGTTAACCAGGTGATAAACAAGCACCACGAAGATTTTAAACTACATTTTGCAGACGATACCCCCAACTTTACCGATTTTGAAGAAGGGCAGGTGCTGGCCTCAGAGTCCGGGCGTACCTACCAGGCGCAGTATGCCGGCGAGGCCATCGTGTTCCCGAATGCCAATGTGGCACTAGGCCAGCGGGCGTTGCTTACGGTAGTACCGACCACACTGGACAACCCGGATGTTTGAGCTTGACCCACGCCTGCAACAGGACACGTTTCCGGTAGGGGACTTAACCCTGTGCCGGATGTTACTGATGAATGACAGTCAGTTCCCGTGGGTCATTTTGGTGCCCAGGCGTCCCGGCGTGCGCGAAATTATCGGGTTAAGTCGTGACGACGAAGCGCAGTTGTGGCGGGAGTCCCGGCAGGTCAGTGAAGTGCTGCAGCAGCTCTATTCACCGCACAAGCTCAATGTGGCTGCGCTGGGTAATGTGGTCAGCCAGCTGCATCTGCATCATGTGGCGCGATACCGCCATGACTGTGCCTGGCCTGCGCCGGTCTGGGGGAAGCAGGCTGCTGTGCCTTACACCGCTGACGAGGGGCGCAAACAGTGTCAGGCGCTGGCCACGCAACTGGATATCGTAGCGTTACAGTAAGCACGATCTCATCACTAAGCGAATGATTTCGCTGGGTAACAACATAAGGAATAAACCATGATCATCTCTACCACGCCCACGCTGGAAGGCAAAAAAATTGAACAGTATTACGGTATTGTTGTAGGTGAAGCGGTAATGGGGGCCAACGTATTTAAAGACCTGTTTGCCTCTATCCGGGATATTGTAGGCGGCCGTTCGGGGTCCTATGAGGATGAGCTGACCAATGCGCGGAAACTGGCCTTCACTGAACTGGAGCATGAAGCCCGGGCCATGGGTGCCAATGCGGTGGTAGGTATCGACCTTGATTACCAGGTCATTGGTGACAAAGGCAGTATGCTGATGGTCAGTATCAGTGGCACCGCAGTAAAAACCGTCGACCTGTAATCACGAACAGCGGCTACCAGCCGCTGTCGTCATCTTTTTCTGTGTTATCTTTCGGTTTAAAGTCTTTTGGTAACCGAAATTTTGCGCTGTGCCTGAGCAGTAAAATATTGCCGGCAATAATTGCCAGCACCAACACGATAATTAATGTAACCCAACCCATACTCATGGTGTGCCCTCATTCAGAACATACCGGGGGTATAATGCCGGTAATGACTGTAACAATGCAGCTTTTCCGGCAAGATCCGCCGCGCTAATCGCCTGCGCCAGGGCGGCCTGGTTACGCAGTTGTTCAAATCCTTTGGCGGTTACCTGATGACTGAGGTGCCAGCGTTCCGTCGCCACGCCGCCGGTAAACTGTTCAAACGGCCGGTAAAAGCCGAATTCTCCGGCTCGTTCATCGAGCCAGTTCGACAGGGCCGCGCAGGGGCCTTGATCGCGGTATTCACTGTCTACCAGCTCAAACTGCTGGCCCCATGCCTGAACCTGTTGCCGATCATACACATCTATATCGGTGCCCCAGTGGTGCCGGCTGCCGCCCGGCATGGCTGACCAGGTAAGTATAGCAATAAGCTTGTCTTCATCGCTTAATGCAGCCCCGTTCAGCGGGTGACCGCTGGCGTCATACAGTGTAACTTCGCCATGCCATTTGCGATTCCAGATCGCCACCTGCCGGTCAAAACTGCGGTAGGCTGATACCAGCTGGCAATCTATGCCGTCAGCATGCGCCGCCGCCTGCATGGCTAAAAATGCCGCCAGCGTATCAGGGTGCAGTCGATGACCGTGGCCGGCGTCGACCAGATAGTGGTTATCCAGTCCCAGCCAGTCGTTATTGGTCATGTAACAACCGCTTGAGTATGCCGTAGTACATTTTTTCGAGCTTCACCAGATCGGCCATTTTCACCCGCTCGTCTACTTTATGAATGGTGGCATTGACCGGGCCCAGTTCAATGACCTGGGCTCCCGTGGGCGCAATAAAGCGGCCATCAGAGGTGCCGCCTGCGGTAGACAGGGTAGTGGGGCGGCCGGTCACATCTTCAATGGCCGCCTGCGTGGCCGTGACCAAATCGCCTTCGTCAGTAAGAAACGGCTGACCATTGAACGTCCACTTAATGTCGTAATTCAGGTGGTGGCTATCGAGAATTTGGTTAACTTTCCCAATGAGTTGCTGATCGGTGACCTCGGTGGAGAAGCGAAAGTTAAAGCACACATGCAAGGTGCCGGGGATGACATTCCCGGCACCGGTGCCACCGTGAATATTGGAGATCTGAAAGCTGGTGGGCGGGAAAAAAGCATTGCCGTTATCCCAGTGCGTGTCAGCCAGCTGTGCCAGCGCGGCAGCGGCTTTGTGCACCGGGTTTTCAGCCAGGTGGGGGTAAGCCACATGGCCCTGCACGCCCTGGACCGTCAAATCACCGGTCAGTGAGCCACGCCGGCCGTTCTTGACGATATCGCCTACCTGTTCTGTGCTGGAAGGCTCGCCCACTAAGCACCAGGTGATTTTTTCGTTGCGTGCTTCCAGCG
>JBPEWW010000021.1:0-4754 GCA_052032275.1 Alteromonas sp.
TATCAAAAATCAGCCGGGCCGGAATATTCGCAAAGCGCACGCTGGCCAGGAAGTGCGCGCCACTCGGTTGCAGTTGCAGACTCAGGCCCTCTTCATCCTGTCGCGGTGCCACTTCGGCAGGGGCCTGCGCCACCGCTGGGGTTAACAACTGCCGGATTGCCTGCGCGTCAGCGTCTGCAGAGGGCAGGGAGGCCAGCACATCCTCGGTCAGATTGGGCTTACCCTGCCGGGCATACGCTTCGGCAAGCTGTAGCGTAAATTGTCGGTTAGCTGGGTGTAGCTGAAACAGTGGCTCCAGAAAGCGCGCCAGCAAATCCCAGTTATTCGCGGCCTTAAGTTCCTCAATAGCGGTGTGCACCAGGTTATCAATGCGTTCGCTAAGTGCCTGGCGTTGCGCGTAGGGCAGTGGCTTCTCATATAAACTGTACAGATGCACCAGGGCGTCCGACAGCGGACGGGTGTTGACTATCAGTTCTCCTTCCAGCAGCAGTAACGCAGGATCATCAGGGAAGCGTCGCAGCGCCCGTTGTAGCTCTTGCTCTAGCTGACTGAACCTGCCGGTCTCCAGCAACCCGGTGAGGGTGGTCAGGTCGGGCTGCTGAGTCGCCGCGGGTGGCACGGGCCGGGTGGGGACGGACGGTAACGTATCCCGCAGTGAGGGTAGTGGCCGGTTGTGGGCTACCCGGTCCGCAGCTTCTGGAGAGGGCCCGGGGGCGGCGAGCTTTGACAACAGGTAGCCGTTGCCCGCCAGTGATACGGCCAATGCCATCCACAGGAATTTAGTCTGCATGCCAGACACGCTGCAAACTTGCCTCGCCATACACCTTGCGGAACAAAGGCGGCATGCGCTTCGGTGCGCCGGTAGACAAGCTGATACAAATGAACTGCGTTTGAGCTTCAAATACCGGCACCCGCCGGCGGGCACACATAAACTGAAACGCACGGCGCAGGGTAAGTTTGTGGTCGCAGTGGGTTATCCAGGTGGCGCACAGTAACTCGTCGCCTAAGTGGGCAGGCTGCAGATAATCCAGCTCATGACGGCGGATTACCATGCCCCGGTCGAGCGCCTGGTAGTTGTCAAAGTGCAGGCCCAGGCTTTGAGAGTGGGCCCAGGCCAGCCGCTCAAGCTGGCTGAGGTAGGCCACGTTGTTGACGTGATTATAATGGTCGATATGCGACGGTTGTATTTGCCAGTGTTCAATGTGCGGATCGGCAAATTTCCAGGGCAGTGAATCAGACATGGGGCAATGGGTTATCCTGAGTAATATCGCGATTAGGATCAAGGAGTTGCTCCATTAGCAGGCGTTCGCGTTGAATAACCGGGTCGATAAAAGAATGCACATCGCCCAGCGCTTTGAAAGCGGCAAACCCCTGTTGCAGAAACTCATGTAAGGTCAGCAGCCCGGCCAGCTTAGCTGGACGGCGCGCCAGTTTAATAAGCATACTGATACCGCGAATATTGACCACATCCGCCAGTTGTTGCCCCAGATGCGCAATAATGTCTATTTGGTGCTGGCGATCGGCCGGTCGGCCCACCTGGCGGTAGGCCAGGGCGTAAGTATCGCGGTTCAGCGGGCGTTCGTTAAGCTGCTGAGCCATTTGCATATCCAGGTCAAATGATAAGGCATTCAGGGCCAGCGCGTCGTCCAGCGCCTGCATGGCGCTGTCGGGCAATACCTTCGCCAGTTTCGGAATGACTCTGGCTAAATCAGCATCGCGCTGGCTGAAATCTTTCGGCCCGTATAATTCATCCACAAAAAAGGCCATGGCCAGCCGGTAGCGTTGCTGACGAGCCAGGTCTTCATGAGTTGCCAACAGCCGCTCACATTGCCATGCCTGTAGCTGATGAATCTGGTCCATCAAACCGAGCTTTTCAGCCATATCGCGACGCGCATTGACCTGATGCAAATGCGCTATGATTGCCTGTGACACGCGTTTCTCCGATGCTGCGTTGCGTACAGTTAGCTTGACCCACTGTGAAACCGGATGCAAGCCTGAGGTTATGGTCTGGGCGCGGGCTTTTTGGTAGACTGCGCCGCCACAGCCACTGCATTCAGGCAGGCTGAACGAACGGGAGCGTATGAACAGCGTGATTTCACAGAACAATTCTGATCTGCAGGAAACCCGCCGGGTTGCCCAACTGATGACATTGTTTGATAAGACATTTTACGCGTCTTATAACACCCGTTTGATCCGCGGCAATGAGGAGCCCGTTTATCTGCCCGCCTCACAGACCGTGCCTTACCACCAGATTGTCTTTGCCCACGGCTACTTTTCCAGCGCTCTGCACGAGGTGGCACACTGGTGTATTGCCGGTCAGGCGCGGCGGCAGCAGGAAGATTATGGCTACTGGTATTGCCCGGATGGTCGCGATAGTGCACAGCAAGCCGCTTTCGAGCAGGTGGAAGTTAAACCCCAGGCGCTGGAGTGGGCGTTTTCACTGGCCAGTAATCAGTGTTTTCGGGTCAGCACCGATAACCTGAATGGCGCTGAACCGGATCGTGAGCAATTTACCCGAAATGTGCGTAACCAGCTGCACGCGTACCTGAATACGGGGTTTCCGCCCCGCGCTGAAATATTTATTCAGGCGCTGCATTCGCACTTTAACACATCGTCTGTCGCCACCCAGCTGGCCGGAGAAGCCGCATGAACACACCCAGGTTTCGGTTAGGGATCTTAGTTAATCCGTACGCGGGGATCGGCGGGGCGCTGGCGCTGAAGGGCAGTGACGGTAAAGCGGTCAGAGAAAAAGCCCTGGCCATGGGGGCAAAAAAACAGGCCAATGAAAAAATGGCCAATGCGCTGCAGGCTGTCTGTGCCCTGAATTCGCAGGTAGAAATTAAAACGGCTGCCGGCGAAATGGGGGCGTCTGTATGCGACGCACTGGGGTTACCGTGCGAGGTATTGTATACCCCGGAGGCAGAACAGACTGAAGGGCATGACACAGAGGCTGCCGCCAGGGCCCTGCTAAAGGCTGGCGTCGATCTTATTCTGTTTGCCGGCGGCGATGGTACGGCCCGGAATATCTGTAACAGCGTTGGCGACCAGGTCGCTGTGTTAGGCGTGCCAGCCGGATGTAAAATTCATTCGGGTGTCTATACCGTTACGCCCAGCGCGGCCGGGCAGGTCGTTGCTATGATGATCCGCGGGGAGCTGGTCTCGGAAATGGACGCCGAAGTCCGCGACATTGATGAGGACGCCTTTCGCGACGGCAAAGTGATTGCCAGACACTTTGGCGAAATGCGGGTGCCCAATGAGCTTACCTATGTGCAGGCCGTGAAAATGGGCGGGCGCGAGGATGAAGCGCTGGTGCTGGATGATATTGCCGCCACCGTCACTGAGATGATGGAAGACGAGCCGGATACGCTGTTCGTGATGGGGTCGGGCTCCACCGTAGGCAGCATTATGGAAACACTGGCGCTGCCAAATACGCTGCTTGGGGTGGATGTCGTGAAAAATAAAGCGCTGATTGCCAGCGATGTTACCGCTGATCAGCTGTTGTCCCTTACCGCACACGAGCCTACCCGGGTGGTACTGACGGTCATTGGCGGTCAGGGGCATATCCTGGGGCGCGGTAACCAGCAACTCAGTGCTGAGTTTATTCGCCGGATCGGCAAGGATAATCTGCTTGTGGTGGCCACCAAGCAAAAACTGCAGGCGCTGGACGGGCGGCCGCTGCGCATTGATTCTGGCGATGCCGCGCTGGACGCCGACCTGGCCGGCCCAACAACTGTCATCACCGGTTATAAAGACAAAGTGTTATATCCGGCACATTAACCGAACCACAGGAGATAAGTAGTGTTACCACCGGCAGCCGCCTCTGACGTATTTGTGAGCAAAGTGAATAATATTGAGCAGTCACTGGACGACGTAGTGAATCACGGCAGTGACGATGAACTGTTTGTGGCCAGCTACCTGCAAGGGCACTTTGCCGTCGTCTCTAAACAACTTGAGATGCAGGCCGATGCCACGCTGGAGAAGCTGGATTCGGCGATGCAGGAAAGCCTGGATGCTGCGTTCGCTAACCAGGAACTGGAACCGGATGATCAGCAGGCAGTGGCGGCGCTCTGGGCGCGACTGCACACCACCCACGCGCAGTAATGTCTGCCAGGCGGCAACAACGGTATAAACTTGCCGCCTACGCCTCTTCAGATTACCGCATATTGCCGCGCGCTGGCTGCTGTCACACAGATGCCGGCGCCGCATGGCCCGCCACACCTGCCCAAGCGCAGCTAGTCACATAAGTTGCGGCGCTGGTACATATTTTGCGATGCGCTGGTATCTGCCTGATGACGATCGGGCTAAGCTGCAGTTGCAAGGTACCCTATTTATGAATGCATCACTTACTTTTACCGGCGGTCGCCGCTTACTGGCTGGCGTGTTATGCAGTCTGCTGCTGGTTGCATGCGCCAGTGAACCGCAGGCCCCGGATGTTACTCAGGCAGATGCCCTGCCGGTCCCCCCGCTGGGCAATGTGGAATACCACACCTATGTGCTGGCCAATGAATTGTTCGCGGGCTTACGACCAGCCCGTCAGGCCCGGTATGCAGTGGTGGGCTTTGTGCCGGTTGATCGGATGGCGTTTTCCGCTGCGCGCCAGCATCCGCTCATGATGCTGGGACATCAGCTGGAACAGGGTATGATTACCGAAGCCACCAAACGTGGCTTTACCACTCAAGAGTTTAAGCTTACGAACGATATAATAATGACAGAGGACAGTGACAGAGTACTGTCGCGGGACATTGATCAGTTGT
>JBPEWW010000210.1:0-3552 GCA_052032275.1 Alteromonas sp.
AGAAGTGGCTGACGCTGAATCACGGCGACGAATATATTCGTCTGACCGGCATCATTCGCTCGGCGGATATCTCGCCCGACAACGAAATTACCTCGACTAAAATTGCCAATGCCCGCATCCAGTACAGTGGCACCGGGACCTTTGCCCGGTCACAGGAAAAAGGCTGGCTGGCAAAATTCTTTTCATCCGAATGGTGGCCGTTGTAAGGGGTGCCTATGAAACTGATTTCTCTCACATTACTGGCCTTAGTGCTGCTCTCAGTACCGCTGGCTAAAGCCCAGCGCATCAAGGATGTCGCCAGTATTCAGGGCGTGCGCAGTAACCAGCTGGTAGGGTATGGGCTGGTGGTTGGCTTGCCGGGAACCGGTGAGCAAAGTCCGTTTACCGAACAAAGCTTTCGCACCATGCTAAGTAACTTTGGTATCAGCCTGGACTCCAACATCAAGCCGAAAATTAAAAACGTGGCGGCGGTGGCTGTCCATGCCGAGCTGCCGCCTTTTATCAAGCCCGGCCAGACCATTGATGTGACCGTCTCGTCGGTAGGCGAGGCGAGCAGCCTGCAAGGCGGCACTTTACTGCAAACCTTTCTGAAAGGGGTGGATGGCAAGGTGTACGCGGTGGCGCAAGGCTCGCTGATTGTCAGTGGCTTCGGTGCCCAGGGCGGTGATGGTTCGCGGATTGTGGTGAATACGCCCACCGTAGGCCGGATCCCGAATGGCGCGCTGGTGGAACAAACCGTGCCCAGCGGGTTTGCCAATGGTGACTCGCTGACACTGAATCTGCATTACCCTGACTTTTCTACCGCGAAGCGGCTGGCGGATACCATTAATGAACGCCTGGGTGCCCAGCCTGAGCAGGGCTATGTGATTGCCACGCCACTGGATGCGGCGTCGGTGCGGGTCACCGCGCCCCGCGATACCGGTCAGCGTGTTGGCTTTCTGGCGACCCTGGAGAACTTCCAGTTTGAACCGGCAGATGCGCCAGCCCGGGTAGTAATTAACAGTCGCACCGGCACCATTGTAATTGGTCAGGATGTGCGGTTGCTGCCTGCCGCCATTACCCACGGGGGCCTTACCGTGACCATTGCCGAAAATCAGCAGGTGTCGCAGCCTAATGCACTGGCTGACGGCGATACCGTGGTCACCACGCAATCAATTATCGATGTGGATTTGGCCGACAGCAGAATGTTCAAATTTGAGCCTGGCGTTACCCTTGACCAGCTGGTGCGGGCCGTCAATGAAGTGGGCGCGGCCCCCGGCGACCTGATGGCCATTCTGGAAGCATTGCGACAGGCAGGTGCACTGCGCGGTGAACTGGTAATTATCTGATGGACGCCTTAAGCAGCAAGTCACAAATGGAAATGGCGCGGAATGTCCATGACATGGGCAGCATTAACGCCATGCGCGAAGCCATTGCGTCGGGCGATGACAAGGTGCTGGCCGAAGCGGCGCAGCAATTTGAAGCCATTTTTGTGCAAATGATGCTGAAATCGATGCGTAAAGCGCAGGACGCGCTGGCCGATGAAAACAGCCCGTTTAATTCACAGCAGGTGAAGTTTTACCGCGATATGCATGATCAGCAGCTGGCCACAGATCTCACCTCTGGCGGCGGGATGGGGCTGGCGGATCTGATCGTCAAACAGCTGGGACAGGGTGAGGGCAGCTTCACCCCGGGCAGTGTCATACGCAGCGACGGTAACCTGCCGTCACTGAATCGTGACCGTGCGCAGGCGGTCCGGGATGCTGAAAATAATGTGGTGCAGTCGGCAAGTAAAGGCGCTGTGAGCGCCTACAAAGCGCCTTTGTTTGACACGCCGGAAGACTTTATCAGCGCAGTACGGCCACACGCAGAACGGGCCGCCGCGGCATTAGGGGTAGATGCTAAAGCCATCATTTCGCAGGCCGCTATCGAAACGGGCTGGGGCAAGTATGTCATCCACGATGGCAGCGGCGAAGCCACCCATAACTTGTTCGGTATTAAAGCCAACCGGCACTGGGACGGCAAGCAAGCCGTGGTTGATACTATCGAGTTTGAAGCGGGTATGCCCGCAAAGCAAAAAGCGGCGTTTCGTGCGTACCCTTCTATCGCCGAGGCACTGGACGATTACGTGAAGTTTATTTCTGAGCAGCCCAGGTATAAAGAGGCCGTTGCGCAGGGCAGCGATCCCAAGCGGTATGCAGAATCATTGCAGCAGGCCGGTTACGCCACCGATCCGGCATACGCCGATAAAATTATGGCCGTGTATAACAGCGACCGGATGCAGGGAATGATGCCATGATGCGCAATATCGATCTGTTTACCATTGCCAGCAGTGGCGTTAGCGCCAGCAATAAATTACTGCAGACCACCGGTAATAACATTGCCAATGTAAATACCGAAGGCTACGTGCGTGAGCGCACTGTCATTGAAAATAATAATGTGTTCGGCGTGGGGCGGGGTACCACCGAGCGGGTGATTAACCAGTTCGCACAAAATCAGTTACGCCGTGATATCACCCAGGTGGGCGAGCTGGAAACCTTTACCAATAAAACGCTGGCGCTGGATAACATGCTGGCCAACGAAGGCAACTCGCTGTCTGAAGGGTTAAGTAAATTTTTTGCAGCCGTACAAACTGCGGCGGACGATCCCACCAATCTGGCATCCCGGGAACAGGTGCTGGGCGAAGGACGGGCCATGTTGCGCCGTATGGAAACCTTGTCGGATTTTATGCGCGACAAGGAAGACGAACTCAACCTGGAATTTACCAGTGAGGTTAACCGGGCCAACAGTCTTATTAAAAGTATTGGCGAACTGAATGAAGCGGTAGCCGTGGCCAAAGGCAATAACGGCGGTGATGAACCCACTTCATTGTTAAACAAGCGAGATAATGCCATCAATGAACTGTCCGCTATTATGGCCATTGACGTCAGAGACAGCAGCTCATTAAGTGGCGGCGTCACGGTTAGTTTGCGGTCCGGCGAGTCGTTAGTGCTGGAAAGCGGCGCCTTTAATATTTTTGAATTAAGCAGCGATGCAGACTTAAGCTTTAAAGAATTGCAGCTTGCCACCACGTTCTCCGGTGCAAAAAATAACACCACCATCAACATTGCAGAAACTGACTTAGGCGGCAGCCTGGGCGGCTTATTTCGCTACCGTGACGAAATCCTCGGACCGGCGCAACGGGATGTCGGTCAGCTGGGGCTGGCCTTCGCTGACGCGATGAACCAGCAAAACCAGCTGGGGATGGACATGGATGGGCAGCTAGGCGGCAATTTGTTTACGGTGCCGGTTTTTCAGGGCATGAATTATGAAGGCACGCCCGATACGCTGCCTTTGCAGGGCCGGGTGACAGCGGGCAAAGGCAGTGAACTGACCGATGCAGATTACAAAATTACGGTCGCCGCCGTTAGCGGCGGCGTGCCCAGCTCGGTAACAGTGGAGCTGTTAAATGGCGATGGTTCACCGAAGCTGGATGCCTCAGGCAGCGCGATCACCTATCCGCCTGTAGCCATCACGTCAGGCTACACCGAATTACCTGGTGGTATTGAAATTGATTTTACAGCCAGCTCCGGT
>JBPEWW010000211.1:0-2723 GCA_052032275.1 Alteromonas sp.
AGACTTCAGTAAGCTAATGGCTTCCGCCCAGTTGTACGCGTCACACACGCCATTCAGGGGAATGGCCGACATCAGACGGGCATTGACAAAGGCACGGTGCAGGGCGTCGCGCATGGCCAGCCCGTTCATCACCGTTGCCAGCATACCCATATGGTCGCCGACTACCCGGTTCATACCGGCTTTCGCCAGCCCTTCACCACGGAACAGATTACCGCCGCCGATAACCAGGCCAACCTGCACACCCAGTTCTACCAGCTCTTTGATTTCCTGCGCCATGCGGTCGAGCACTTTCGGATCGATACCAAAGCCTTCTTCGCCCATCAGCGCTTCGCCACTCAGCTTTAATAAAATGCGTCGGTATGCAGATTTCGGTGTGATACTCATTGTTCGATATGTCCTCGTGAACTCGGCTTGTCATATGTCTCTGCCGGGAAACATAGGACAAACCTGCTCGTTCTGTAACCGGGTTGCCAGTGGCCTTACAACCCCTGCGCCAACTTATAAAAAAGCACCTCCGAAGAGGTGCTCGTAGTGTATCCGACTATCACAGATAGCAAAAGTCAAACGCCCAATTATTTCTTGGCCGCTTCCATCTGTGCTGCAACTTCTGCTGCAAAGTCTTCAGACTTTTTCTCGATCCCTTCACCCACTTCAAAGCGGATAAAGTTGATTACGTCGGCACCGTTGTTGCTCAGCAGCTCAGCGACGCTAATTGACGGATCTTTAACGAACGGCTGACCTGTCAGGCTGACTTCGCCAGTGAATTTCTTCATGCGGCCGGCAACCATTTTCTCAGCAATTTCTGCTGGCTTGCCTGATTGCATAGCGATTTCGATTTGGATTTCTTTTTCCTTCTCAACCACTTCTGCAGGCACGTTTTCTGGCTTAACAAACTGTGGGCTGGCAGCAGCAACGTGCATCGCCACGTCTTTCGCCAGCTCTTCATCACCGCCACTCAGGATAGTGATTACACCAATGCGACCACCGTGCACGTAGGCACCCAGGTTATCGCCTTCCACATTGATTACGCGGCGAGGTGCAATGTTTTCACCGATTTTCGCTACCAGTGCTTCACGTACTTCAGCCACTTTACCGCCTTCAATTTCGGCGTCGTTCAGTGCGTCCATATCGTTGATGTTGTTTTCTGCGGCTACGTCCAGCAGTTGGTTACCAAACTTCAGGAAGCTGTCGTCGCGAGCAACGAAGTCAGTTTCACAGTTCAGTTCCAGCATGGTTGCGCGGTTACCAGACACTTTAGTCAGGATAACGCCTTCCGCAGCGATACGGCCGGCTTTCTTGGCGGCTTTTGCCTGGCCAGATTTACGCATGTTCTCAATGGCTTGTTCAACGTCACCATCGGTCTCAACCAGCGCTTTTTTACAGTCCAGCATGCCTGCGCCTGTGCGCTCACGCAGTTCTTTAACTAGTGCTGCAGTCACTGCCATTTTTCAATTCCTCAGCATTAAATTTAAAATAGATAGGAAAAGGGGCGAAGCCGCCCCTTCAAACACGTTCAGTTGGCCAGGGTACCTGCGTTAGCCTGCTACCCTGGCACTTGTGTTTAATTGCTTACTCAGCCGCTTCTACGAAGTCGTCCTGTTCAGCTTGTACTTCCAGGTTGCTTTCGCGACCGTTGTTTACCGCGTCTGCTGCTGCAGCTAAGTAAAGCTGGATAGCGCGGATCGCGTCATCGTTACCTGGAATGATGTAGTCAACGCCATCCGGGTTTGAGTTGGTATCAACAACACCCACAACCGGGATACCCAGGTTGCGTGCTTCAGTAACTGCAATGTGCTCGTGATCGGCGTCGATAACAAAGATCGCGTCAGGCAGACCGCCCATATCCTTGATACCGCCCAGGCTGTTTTCCAGCTTGGCCATTTCGCGTTGCAGCATCAGCGCTTCTTTCTTGGTCAGCTTTTCGAACGTACCGTCCTGACTCTTCTGCTCAAGATCTTTCAGACGCTTGATAGACTGACGTACTGTTTTCCAGTTTGTCAGCATACCGCCCAACCAACGCTTGTTTACATAGAACTGGTCACATTTCTGTGCAGCTTCTTTCACAGCATCACCGGCAGCGCGCTTTGTACCTACGAACAGGATTTTACCTTTCTTCGCAGCAACGCCAGACATGTAGTTCAATGCGTCATTGAACAGAGGGACTGTCTTTTCAAGGTTGATGATATGAACTTTGTTACGCGCACCAAAGATATAAGGCTTCATCTTTGGGTTCCAGTAACGGGTTTGGTGACCGAAATGCACACCGGCTTTCAGCATGTCACGCATAGAAACGTTAGCCATTTTATTTTCCTCTTGGGGTTAGGCCTCCATACACCCTTTTTGTCGATCCGCCTCGCGGACACCCCGACAAGAAGTCACAGTGTATGTGTGTTTTAGTTAATAATCGTACCTTTTAAAGTGACCGCACAGCACCGTGGGTACGTACAGTTTTTCAAGGCGGGCGCTTTATATCACGGGCGGGCCGGTAACACAAGTTTTACCGGCAGCGCCGGGGTTGTCACAGCGGCCTGCGACTATACACAAACCGCCATAAACGTTACCATAGCGGGCAATTTCATGTGCCGCATTAATTTTTGCGCGCAACCGTCGACCAGATCAGATAGAGGATAACAGTGGCTGCCATTATTAAAACCGCTGAAGAAATAGAGAAAATGCGCGTTGCCGGCAAACTGGCTGCTGACGTGCTGACCATGATTACGCCG
>JBPEWW010000212.1:0-18506 GCA_052032275.1 Alteromonas sp.
TAGCAGCAGGTTAGCCAGGTTCTCATCCTTTTCATAGGCATCGGCAATCGACTGCAGAAACACTGCGCGAATAATACAGCCGGCGCGCCATATCTTGGCAATCTCGGCGAAATCCAGCGACCAGCCATGCTCTCTGGCCGCAATATCCATAAGCTGAAAGCCCTGCGCGTAGGCGCATATCTTTGAGCAATAGAGCGCTTGTTCCAGTTCGTTGATAATGGCCTGCTTTTGCTGGTCTGAGTACACGGTGGCTTCCGGGCCGGGCAGGACCTCGCTGGCCGCCATGCGTTCGTCTTTCAGGCTGGACAGGCTGCGCGCAAATACTGCCGAGGTAATCGTCTGTGCCGGGCTGCCTACTTCCAGCGCACTCACCGCAGTCCATAACCCTGTGCCTTTCTGACCCGCGCGATCCAATATCACATCCACCAGCGGCACCTGGGTTTCCGGATCCAGCTGCTCAAGCACTTCAGCACTGATTTCCATGAGGTAACTGTTCAGTTTGCCGTCGTTCCATTGCCGAAATACCGTGGCAATTTCTCCCGGCGACATATGCAGTCCCTCGCGCATCATATGGTAGGTCTCACAGATGAGCTGCATATCCGCATACTCAATGCCGTTGTGCACCATTTTGACGTAATGCCCCGCCCCTACCGGACCAATGTAGGTTGCGCAGGGCTCTCCGTCGGTAACGGGGTTGCCGGGCGTTAACGATTCAATCGGTTTGCCGCTGTGCGGATCGACTTTAGCGGCAATGGCCGTGAGCACCGGCTCCAGGCGTGTCCATGCGTAGGGGTTACCGGAGGGCATCAGCGACGGGCCGAAGCGGGCGCCAATTTCGCCGCCGGATACGGCGGTAGAGAAAAAGATAAACTTACCTTTATACTGGGCTTCCCGGGTCACCGAGTCGGTCCACAGGCTGTTTCCCGTATCCACGACAATATCGTCCGCCTGAATACCCGCATCTATCAGATGATGACAGACATGATCCACCGGATCACCGGCCGGTACAGACAAAATAATTAAGTGGGGCGCTTTGAGTTTACTGAGTAATTCAGTGTAGGAGCTACACCCTTCCACTCTGGGGGGCATATCTGAGCGACGTTCGCTGGCATCCTTCTGCAATATCGCGTCAACTTTTTGCTGGTCGAGGTCAAAACAGGCTACCCGGTAGCCGTGATCTGCCAGGTTCATGGTCAAATTACTGCCCATCACCCCCAGTCCGATAAAGCCGATATCACACTGGTTGCCCGACTGCTTGTTGCCATCTTCTTGTTGCATAGGATAATCCTCACGTCTCAGATGGGTGCGCATCATACCACCTGATGGAGATATGAACAGAGGCAGGACAGGCCTTTTCGTTAAATGACGGTTGTCCTGCTGTAAAAGCGTCCATCAGTCAATGCAAGGCCCGTCTTAGTGGTTACCGTCCCCTCACCCGTTTTTTTCGGTATAACTAAACAGCGCCAGCGAGTGCCCGGCCTGCAGAAACACGTGCTGAATGCATATCGACGGCTGCTCGGTTAACGAACTGTAGCGGGTGTCCAGGTGGAGCGACCAGCCTCCCCGTGGTGACAACCGGGGAAGATTGAAGCGCACATCATTGTCGCTGGCATTGACACACAAAAACCAGTGCTCGGCACTGCGCTCATCCCGCGCACAGCCACGAATTTCTACCCCAAATGCCTGATTATGTGCCTGCTGCCAATCTTCAGAGGCCTTATCAGTGCCGTCCGGCTTGTACCAGTTCACGGCTGACACATTGTAGGCGTGGTAATACCTGTCATCCTGCAAATTGATACGGGATAACAGTTCACTGGACTGGCGCAGATGCACAACGTACTGACAGAAATGCAAAAAATCCTGCTTGCGTTTATTCAACGACCAGTCATACCAGTTAAGCGCATTGTCCTGGCAGTAGGCGTTGTTATTGCCTTGCTGGGTTTTGCTCAGTTCATCGCCGCCGAGCACATGGGGCGTGCCTTGTGACAGCAACAGGGTGGCAAACATATTGCGCTTCTGACGTTCCCGCATATCCAGGATATGGGTGTCCTGCGTTTCACCTTCAACACCGTAGTTGGCAGAGAGATTGTGGCCATGCCCGTCCCGGTTATTTTCGCCATTGGCTTCATTGTGTCGCTCGGCATAACTGACCAGATCATGCAGCGTAAAGCCATCATGATAGGTAATGTGGTTCACTGATGAATTAATATGCCGGTAGCCCTTATGAAAAATGTCCCGCGAGCCCATCAGCCGAGTCGCGAAATCACCGGCCAGTCCCTCGTCACCACGCCAGAACGCACGCACCGTATCCCGGTACTTATCGTTCACTTCCAGCCAGGGTTCGGGAAAGTTACCCACCTGATAGCCGCCCGGCCCGATATCCCAGGGCTCCGCGATGAGCACCACACGCCTGAGAACCGGGTCCTGCTCAATCGCACGCAGTAACCCGGCACTCTTCGAATATGCCTGTGGATCGCGCCCCAGGCACACCGCTAAATCAAACCGGAAGCCGTCCACACCAATGACTTCCACCCAGTAGCGCAGCGCTTCCATAATGAGGGTCAGCATGGCCGGCTGGGCAGTATGCACGGTGTTACCACACCCGGAATGATTCGAATACACCAGGTCACCCGCTGCGGTTTGCTCAAGCAGGTATGACTGGTTCGGGCTTAATCCCTTAAAGGACAGTACCGGGCCGCCTTTGCCACCTTCAGCAGTATGGTTAAACACCACATCCGCAATGACTTCCAGACCGGCGTGGTGATAACACTCCACCATATGCCGGATCTCTGCCAGCGCATCTTTCACCGCATAGCGGGGCTCCGGCGCAAAAAAGTTGATGGGATTGTAGCCCCAGTAATTAGTCAGCCCTTTTTCGGTAATGTAGGGCTCAGGCATAAAGCTGGCAAGCGGGAGAAACTGCACCGTGGTCACGCCCAGTCCCACCAGGTGGTCGAGTACCTCGGGATGGCATGCCCCCAGGTACGTTCCCCGTTCGTGCTCTGGTACGCTGGGATGCAGTTGCGTCAGGCCTTTCACATGCGCTTCATACACCACCCGTTTATGCACTGGCACCGCGGGTTTGGATGTGGCTGAAGGTGGGTATTTCGCCGGATCCACCACCACACACTTGGGCACCATGAAATGGGAGTCATTGGCATACTGACGGGCGTTCCAGTGCAACGGACGGCTGAGTTTTTTCGCATAGGGGTCGATCAGTAGCTTATCGGTAGGCGCAGAATGTAAATGCCCCTCCCCGCGGTCTACTCTGAAGCAGTAAAGCTGCCCTGGCGCAATGTGCTGCACATGCCCATGCCACACATTGCCGGTTTTTGCCGGCAGCAATAATTCCTCCAGCGGCTCTTCTGTATCGGCGTGATACAAACACAGGATCACCGCCCGGGCATCGGGACTGTACACAGCAAAATTACACCCCGTGGCGTCCGGAGAGGCGCCAAGGGGATACGGGGTGCCGGGACTGGTTTCTAGCAGTTGCGATATATCGACTCGCGCGTCCACGCCTACTCCTGATCAAACCTGATAAACAATGTGGCCAGTGGCGGCAGTGACACCTCAATGGAGTGCATTTGGTGATTCCAGCTCTGGTCACCGGCTTCCATCATGGCGTTAACCGGGTAGTCGCTGCCCCAGTATTTGTGACTATCCGTGTTCATTGCTATCTGATAGCGTCCTTTATCCTGCACCCCTAACCGGAAGTTCGGGCGTGGCACAGGCGTAAAATTACTTATAACGTAAACCTTCTGTTTGCGATCAGAAGACACGCGTACAAAGGATAAAATACTCTGGCCGGCGTTTTCATGATCGATCCAGCTAAATCCCGCGGGCGAATGGTCCTGTTCATGCAACGCCGGGAGCTGGCGATACAGACCATTCAGTTCCCGGTAGACCTGCTGGATCCCCTGATGTTTGTCATGCGCCAGTAACCCCCAGTCCAGGCCGGTATCGTGATTCCATTCTCTGGTCTGGCCGAGTTCATTGCCCATGAAGTTCAGCTTTTTACCCGGATGACCATACATAAATGCTGCGTAACAACGCAGGTTCGCCGCCTGCTGCCACTCATCGCCGGGCATTTTACCCAGCATGCTGCCCTTGCCATGCACAACTTCATCATGGGAAATGGGTAACACAAAGTTTTCGTCAAAGGCATACACCATGGAGAAGGTAATGTCACCGTGGTGATAACGGCGGTAGGCCGGATCTTTGCTGATAAAGTGCAGCGAGTCGTGCATCCAACCCATATTCCATTTAAAGCCAAATCCGAGTCCGCCATCAAATACCGGCCGCGACACTTTTGGAAAGGACGTCGACTCTTCAGCGATGGTCATGGCATCCGGGAAGTGCTTATAGACCTCTTCGTTCATCCAGCGTAGTAAACTGATGGCTTCGTAGTTTTCATTGCCACCATCCACATTGGGGATCCACTCACCGTCATTGCGCGAATAATCCAGATACAGCATCGACGCCACGGCGTCCACCCGCAGCCCGTCAATATGAAACTTGTCCAGCCAGTAGAGTGCATTGGCTACCAGAAACTGGCGGACGGTGTCTTTGCCAAAATCGTAGATACAGGAGTTCCAGTCAGGGTGCCAGCCACGGCGCGGATCGGCGTACTCATAGACATGGCTGCCGTCAAAGCGGGCCAGCCCGTGGCCATCCTCAGGAAAGTGTGCCGGCACCCAGTCGATAATGACCCCAATTCCGGCCTGGTGGCAACAATCCACAAAGTATTTAAATTCATCGGGATCACCGAACCGGCTGGTAGGCGAAAACATGCCCACTGGCTGATATCCCCAGGAGCCGTCAAACGGAAATTCTGAGACTGGCAATAACTCAATGTGCGTATAGCCCATATCGGTCACGTAACTCACCAGTTCAGCGGCCAGTTCACGGTAGCTCAGGTAACGGTCGTCGCTGTCGGCACCCGGACGTTTCCACGACCCCAGATGGACCTCGTAGATACTCATCGCGGTGCTGTACTTATCCTGACTGCGGGCCTGCATCCACTCACTGTCTTGCCATTGGTAGGTGTTATGGTCGTAGATCCGCGAAGCGTGAGACGGGTACTGTTCAGCCGCAAAACCTACCGGGTCTGCTTTGTGCGGCAAATCGTTGCCATCGCGGTCTTTCAGCTGATATTTATACCGCTCCCCCTGCTGCATACCCGGCACCACTAACACCCAGTAGCCCATATCGGTTTTCTGCATAGGATGGCAGCGCCCGTCCCAATTATTAAAATCACCAATCAGGGACACCGCACTGGCATTCGGCGCATAGACAGCGAAACGCACGGCCTGGGCCTCCGCCACCGGCAAGTTAATGAGTTGGGCGCCCGCCTGGCGATAGAGATTCTGCGGCGCGTGGTCAATAAAGTGAACGGCATGGAAAGCTTCTTCGGTAAACTGATAGGGGTCAAGAACGTCATAGCTGTGCTCGCCCTTTTTCACCTCAAGGAGGTAATAGTCGCCTTCATCGAGGGTTACCGCTCCAGAGAACAGCGCACTGTCATGCGTGCGGGTCAGCGTAAAGGTTTTACCTGATTTCACCACCCGTACAGCGACATCGGTCGCGTCCGGGATCCACACCGTGACTGACGTGCCCGACGCCGTTTGCTGAGGCCCAAGGGTAGAAAAAGGACTGGGACATTCAGCCCGCGCCAGTTGCTGCTCTATCTGCATGCTTTACTCCTGTAAAAAGCCCGTGAAACCACGGGCTTTACATTGCGTTAACTTGTTCGGCTCTATTGCCTGTTATTGTGAGCTGCTCGCCCGTTTTCTGGCATCAGTCAGTTTTTCTGCCAGCTGTCTGATGTCTGGGTTAGCAAAAATCGACTCCAGATTGTCACTTAACTTGCGGCGCCAGTTCGGATATTCATCGAAGGTACCGGGAATATTGACCGGCTTATCCATTTGCAGCCAGTCTTCCAGCTGTAAGCTTAGCAGTGCGCTCGACCCGCCGGCCATGTGCACCTGCATGCCGTAATTCAGGGCCTGGGTCATCCCCGTGTGATTCACATCGTGCCCGACTGAATCGTCTACCGAGCCATGGCCGTGTAACGAATTCAGGATTTCCTGTTTATTCTCATGGCGATCCTGATACAGCGTACTCAAAATCTCTTCCGTTGGATACAGGCCAATTTCCTTACCCAGCTCCAGGTCCAGACAGTGCCAGTATCCAATTAAGGTTGGCATGTCGTGGGTTGTCAAGGTCGACATAGATTGTTCGGGATAGTGGGACGGTGAGAAGAAGCCACCGTCTTCCGCCTGCTCAAAGAAAAACACACGATAGGAATACACCCCGTTATCGGCCAGCTTGTCACGGATCTCCTCTGGCACCGTGCCAAGGTCCTCGCCAATGACCAGGCTTTGATGGCGATGACTTTCCAGCGCCAGGATAGCCAGTAAGTCATCCACTGGATAATACACATAGCCACCGTCCCGGGCATGATCACCTTTGACTACCCACCACAAGCGCAGCAACGCCATGACGTGGTCAATGCGCAAGGCGCCTGACGCGGCCATGTTCGACGAAAACAAATCTATAATTGGCTGATACTGCTGTTCGTACAATTTCTGCGGATCCATGGGCGGCAGGCCCCAGTTCTGACCCAGCGGCCCCAGGATATCCGGCGGCGCGCCGACACTGGCTCCGGTACAGTATAAATCTTTGTTACCCCAGATTTCCGCACTGCCTTCACTTACACCCACAGCCAGATCACGGTAAACACCAATGGTCATGCCGGCTTTCTCAGCCGTTTCACTGGCTTCCTTCATCTGCTCGGCAGCCATAAACTGCAGAAACTGATAGAACTTCACCGACCGTTTATTGGCTTTTTTAAATTTCGCTACTGCTTCGCTCTGATAATCCTTTAACTCTTCCGGGAATACCGGCCAGCCCCAGTATTCTTTACCCTGCGCCTTCAGATCGGCCTGCAGTGCATCATAGACTGCCAGCATATCCAGGCTTTCTCCGCCCTCTTCCACAAAGGCTTTAAAGGCGCGATTCTGCTTGGTATTTTTGGTCAGATAGCGGGCGTTGTACACCTCAAACACGGCCCGTAATGCCTGCAGCTTCAGTTCGGCCACACCTTCATAATCAACATAGTCGACCGCCCTGACATGCTTAAGACGGGTCTGAAAGGCATCCTCATTGACCAGCTCTTGCACCGATGCATCGTCATACCCTTCAACCGCGCTTACGTCGATATACAGGTAATTGAGCCAACGGCGGGAAGAGGGCCCGTAGGGAGAGCAGGCATCCGGATTTGCCGGATACAGGGCGTGAATAGGGTTCAGGCCAATAAAGTCTGCTCCGGTTTCAGCGGCTTTGCCAATCAGCGTGTTCAGATCGGAAAAGTCGCCGATACCCCAGTTTGATTCACTGCGTACGCAATACAGCTGGACGCTCAGCCCCCATATTTTCTTACCCTGCTTAATGGCATCCGGGGTATAACATGCCGTAGGCGCCACGATCAGGCGCATGGTGGCCAGTTCATCGCCATCGGCCTGTAAGCTGAGGGTGTGATAGCCCAGCGGCAAATCCAGCGTTACCGGTACCATGTATTCCTGAAACTCAACGCCATCTACCTCAGACGCCTGTATCAGTTCTTCGTTAACCGGAATAAAGCTGTGCCGCTGCTCATCATTTGAATCCGTTGTAATGACAAACTCGTAATCATCATGGACGAGATCAATTGGCAAGCGCACAGGGATCTGAATATCGTCGGTTTGCCGGTTAACCTGGACCGGGTTCAACGGGGACAGCCAGACTTTCTGCGCTTCATGTTGTAACTGAGACTGCATCGCTTCGTCGTTACTGGTGTCGTACCCAAGCGTATTCAGCAATTTGGCTTTACTTGACTCTGCGATGGTAGCGGGCTTGCCCCAGGCATCGACGTAACGGCTTTCTATGCCCCGCGCTTCTACCAGTGTCTGCAGAACGTTATTTGTCATATGGTGTCTTTCCTGTTCAGGGTCGTTGCTTAATATTCCAGCAGCTGCGGCTGGCAAGCGTACAATTTTTTAACATTATTGTTTAACTGCGCCCGCAACGAAACTGAATACGATTGCAATAGTTCATTTTCGTAATTTTGCAACATTATTAGGTTTTCACTTTGCCAATTATGCCATTTTGATCCATACTTTACGTAATTTATTTTCATATTAAAACAATCGAGGTATGTCATGACAATACGTATCGGTATTAACGGCTTTGGCCGTATTGGACGTCTGGTAATGCGTGCAGCACAAACCCGCGACGACATTGAAGTAGTTGCCATCAACGATTTGCTGGACACCGATTATATCGCTTACCTGCTGAAGTATGACTCTACACATGGTCTGTTTGACGGTGAGATAAAGGTAGACAACGATCAGTTGGTTGTAAACGGCAAGCCTATTCGCATTACGTCCGAAAAAGATCCGGCTGACCTGAAGTGGTCTGACGTAAACGTGGATGTAGTAGTAGAATCTACCGGTCTGTTCCTTACTAAAGAAACCGCGGCCAAGCACCTGCAGGCAGGGGCGAAAAAAGTGGTTCTGTCAGCGCCATCTAAAGACGATACGCCGATGTTCGTCATGGGTGTGAACCACGACAGCTACAATGGTGAAGACATTGTGTCCAATGCCTCTTGTACCACCAACTGCCTGGCGCCACTGGCCAAGGTACTCAACGATAAATTCGGTATTGTGGATGGCCTGATGACCACCGTGCACGCGACTACAGCTACCCAAAAGACTGTCGACGGCCCCTCCACCAAAGACTGGCGTGGCGGACGGGGTGCCGGCCAGAATATTATTCCATCGTCTACCGGTGCGGCGAAAGCCGTGGGTAAGGTTATTCCCGAGTTAAATGGCAAGCTGACCGGCATGGCATTTCGGGTGCCTACCCCGAATGTGTCGGTGGTAGACCTGACTGTCAATCTGGCAAAAGCTGCATCATATGACGACATTTGCGCCGCAATGAAGGCAGCCTCAGAAGGCGAGCTTAAAGGCATTATGGCGTATACCGAAGATGCGGTGGTGTCTAATGACTTTATAGGCAATGCGAACACCTCTATCTTTGATGCAACGGCGGGTATCGCACTTACTGACACCTTCGTGAAGCTGGTAGCCTGGTATGACAATGAGTGGGGCTATTCAAATAAGGTCCTCGACCTGGTTGCCCACGTGTCAAAATAGTTATCCCATACTGATTCTCCGGTATTGAAAAAAAGGTGCGATTTTTATCGCACCTTTTTTATTTTCAGGGCACAATAAAACTGAACCATAACTGGTATTTAGCGTTATTTACTGAGTACACGGCGACAACCTTTCGCTACGGTTTATTTTGTACCCATACAATGCATACAGGGAGTAATCATGGCTATCGCAGGCTCGGTCACGGTAAGTGAATCTCAGGGCATCACCTACCTCAATATTGACAACCGTTTCGCGACGGCCAGGGTCAGCTTATTTGGCGGCCATGTGCTGTCATTCATTCCAAAAAGCGATGAGGTAGACAGGTTGTGGCTCAGCCCCCACGCATACCTGAACGGCGAGCGACCGATTCGCGGTGGTATTCCGGTTTGCTGGCCATGGTTCAGCGATGACCATGGCAGAGAGAAAGGCGCCCTGCCTTCCCATGGCTTTTTACGCACCCAGGCATGGCAGCTGGAACGCTCTGAAGACACCAGTGACGGGGTTACCAAACTGGTGTTGGCACCTTCGTTTACCCGTGCGGACGGCTTCGAGTTCGACTGTAAGGTGACCTTAACCCTGACTATCGGTGAGTCGCTGACGACCAGCCTGCGCACCGAGAACACCGGTGTGGCACCGTTTACGTTTAATACTGCGTTACATACGTACCTGGCAGTGCCCAGTGTACAAAAAGTAGCGCTGGAAGGGCTCACTGGTCAGTACAAAGACAAGCTCGCCGACTGGGCAATTAAGGACACCCCGCAACCGTACCGGTTTTCGGCAGAGACCGATCGTATTCATTTAGAGGCCCCGTCCGTCATCACGCTTAAGGACAAAGAGCAGCCGTTTACCCAGATCGACTCTGAGGGCCATGACTCCGTCGTAGTATGGAATCCGTGGCAGAGTGCCGCCTCCATTTCAGACATGGATGCGTTTGGTTTTGTGCATATGCTGTGTGTGGAGACCGCCTGTACCCAGGGCGTTGAACTGGCACCAGGTGACAGCCACACGTTAACCCAGCAGATTGGCCCGCCGCGCGGCAACCACTGACCCGTTGCTGTAACAAAAAAACCCGGCAGACTGCCGGGTTTTTGCATTTCACCATGTGGGAAGTTAGCGGTTGGCGCCAGCCACTGCGTCTTTCGCCAGCTGGGTAATTTTATCCCAGTCTCCGGCGTCTATAGCCTCATCCGGTGCCACCCAGGAACCTCCTACGCATTGCACATTAGGCAACGCCAGGTAGTCATTGTAGTTGCCAGGACCAATGCCACCCGTCGGACAAAATGTCACATCCGGGAACGGTCCGGAAATGGACTTAATCGCTTTAACCCCGCCCGATGCCTCCGCCGGGAAGAACTTCAGGTGCGTGTAGCCGGCATCTTTGCCCTTCATCAGGTCTGACGTAGATGAAATACCCGGGATCAGGGCAATTTCACTGTCCATACCGGCCTTTAATAAATCAGCCGTCATGCCCGGACTGATTGCAAATTTGGCACCGGCTTCGGTGACCGCTTTTAGCTGTTGAGCATTGGTTACGGTACCTGCGCCAATCAACGCATCCGGCACTTCCTGTGCAATTTTCTTTATAACATCCAGCGCCACCGGGGTGCGCAGTGTCACCTCTAACACCTTGATGCCACCGGCCATCAGCGCTTTTGCCAGAGGGACCGCTTTATCGACATCATTGATTACCAAAACCGGTACGACTGGGCCCGCAGCAAAAACTTCTGCCGGGGATAATTTCCAATTAGTTGTCATCATTCGCTCGCAATGTGTTGTGTTAAATACGCTGACGCGCCTAATAAGCCGTGATCAGGTTCAGCAATTAAGTAAGTGGGTATATCTTTAACGTAGTGTTTCATCTGGCCTTTGGCTTCAAACCTGGCACGGAAGTCACTCTGACGCAGAAATGCGGTAAAGCGGTTAGCAATCCCGCCACCGATAAACACACCGCCGGTAGTGGCCATGTTGAGTGCCAGATTACCCGCAAAACTGCCCATAATGCGACAGAACTGAGTCAGCGTAGACGCACAGATATCGCAGCTGCCATCCAGCGCTTTCTCGGTAACCTGGGCAGGCTCGGTGAGCTCCGCCTTAATGTTATGATGCGCAGCCAGTGCCCGGTAAATATTCAAAATCCCGCGCCCCGACATCACTTCTTCAGCCGATGCCCGGCCAAACTGGTTCTGCAGATAGCGCCAAATCACAATATCGGTTTCATCCACCGGCGCGAAATCGGTATGCCCGCCCTCGCCATCCAGTGTCTGCCAGCCAGTGGACGTCATGGTGATGTGCTCCACCCCTAGCCCGGTGCCCGGCCCAAATACGGCAATGTTGCCGCCGGCCTTGGCATGGCCATCACCAATCTGAATGACCTGTTCATCAGTGAGTACCGGCAGAGAATGGGCCACGGCGGTGAAGTCATTGATCACGTACAGGTCCGTAAGCTTCAGCTGCTGTCGCAATGCCTGTTGGGAGAACGCCCAGCTGTGATTGGTCATCACCACCTGATCGCCCAGAACCGGACAGGCTATCGCGATACACCCGTGGGTAAAGGTGTACTCAGGCATATCGGCAAAGTACTGCAGGATAACCAGATCAATACTGGCATAGTCTTTACACATGTACTTTTTGATATCGGCCAGGCCACCTTTGACCAAACGGGCCAGGCGGATATTGGTTCCGCCTACATCCGCAACGAACCGTGCACTCATAGCTTTTGCTCCTGCTCCTTAAACAGTGAACAGGCGCCTTCTTCTGCACCGGTGAGCACTGCCCGCATGCCGCCAAACATTTCACGGCCCATGCCTATCTGATGGTGATCAATGTCAGCTTCCCGCGGCTCCCGTGCCGCCAGCGTTTCCTCATCGACTAACAGGGCCAGCGACCCGTTTCGGGTATCCAGCTCAATCATGTCACCATTCTGGACTTTCGCCAGCAACCCGCCCTTATACGCTTCGGGGGTTACGTGGATGGCAGCAGGCACTTTTCCTGATGCACCGGACATCCGCCCGTCAGTCACCAGTGCCACTTTATAGCCCCGATCCTGAAGTACGCCCAGCGGCGGGGTAAGGCGATGCAATTCAGGCATGCCAATGGCAGAAGGCCCCTGGAAACGCACCACCACAATACAGTCTTTGTCCAGATCACCGGACTTAAACGCGGCATCCAGTTCAAACTGATCTTCAAATACCACCGCAGGCGCCTTGATATGACAATGGGGCGTACGTAAGGCTGATGTCTTGATTACTGACCGGCCCAGGTTACCTTCCAGCACGCTCAGGCCACCGTCAGGTTTAAACGGCGATGCTACCGTCGCCAGCACTTCTTTATCCAGCGACTCCGTCGGTCCGTCACGCCACTCCAGTTCACCGTCATTCAGCATGGGCTCTTTGGTGTAGTTTTCCAGACCTTTACCGGCGATCGTAGTCACGTCATTGTGTAACAGGCCGGCGTCAAGAAGCTGCTTGATCAGCAGCGACATCCCGCCGGCGGCGGTAAAGTGGTTGATATCCGCAGAACCGTTCGGGTAAATACGGGTCAGCAGTGGCACGGCGTTAGAGATTTCTGAGAAATCATCCCAGTTAATGATGTATCCTGCGGCCCGCGCAACTGCGATAAGGTGCATTGTATGGTTAGTCGAACCACCTGTGGCCAACAGCCCCACCAGGCCGTTAACCAGGGCTTTAGCGTCCACCATCCGGCCAATTGGCGTATAGTTGTCGCCCAAATCCGTGATCCGGGTGGCTTGTACCGCAGCCGCTTTCGTGAGTGCATCGCGTAGTGGCGTTCCTGGATTAACAAAGGACGCGCCGGGCAGGTGCAGCCCCATCATTTCTACCACTAACTGGTTAGAGTTTGCCGTCCCGTAAAAAGTACAGGTGCCCGGTGAGTGGTATGACTGGGACTCCGCTTCCAGCAGCTCTTCCCGGCCAACTTTACCTTCGGCATACGCCTGACGAACCCGGGCTTTTTCTTTGTTCGGTAATCCCGACGGCATCGGGCCGGCCGGCACAAACACGGTGGGCAAATGGCCGAAGCTCAATGAGCCCAGCAATAAACCAGGGACAATTTTATCGCATATACCCAGCATCATCGCCGAGTCAAACATATTGTGCGACAGCGCTACTGCGGTGCCCATGGCAATAACGTCACGACTCATCAGACTAAGATCCATGCCCTTCTGACCCTGGGTCACGCCATCACACATGGCCGGCACCCCACCGGCAAACTGCGCCACACTGCCGACTTCGCGGATAGCTTCCTTTAATAGCGCGGG
The DNA here is from genome assembly GCA_052032275.1 of Alteromonas sp. Classification (GTDB taxonomy): domain Bacteria; phylum Pseudomonadota; class Gammaproteobacteria; order Enterobacterales; family Alteromonadaceae; genus Alteromonas. The sequence goes on from JBPEWW010000212.1 coordinate 13,474, forward strand.
GTAAGTTTCATAGGGCTGGTGCGCTGACAGCATATCATTGTAGGAAGAGACGATTGCCACATTGGCTTTGGTCATCGATCGAAGATCAGACTTTTCAGCGGCCCCACAGGCAGCAAACCCGTGAGCCAGGTTGCCACACGATAATTCGCCACGCAGTGGTCCCTCGCGCCGGGCCTGCTCAATCTTGTCCAGGTAAGCCTTGCGGGTGGCCTGGCTGCGCTCAATAATACGTTGTGTTACTTCTGCAATTTGTGAATTCATGATATCTCCTATGGCGCCCACATCAGGGTTACCGGTGCGCGGTTAACCACGGCAGTGATGGGTTTTTGCGCTTCGGTGGCATTCTCCAGTGCTTCAGTGAGCACCTCTTTTTTCCGCTCGCCGGTGAGGTGCAAAAAGATATTCCGGCTATTCAGCAGGGTCGGCAGTGTCATCGACATACGCTGATGCGGCGCGGTGGTGGGTGTAACAGCAATGCAGGTTCTGCCACTGCTCATATCCAGCCCGTCATTAACCTGTTCAGAGCAGGGGAACAATGACGCGGTATGTCCGTCCTCCCCCATCCCGAGGATAAGTGCGTCAAACGGCTGCGCCATACTGGCAATGTTCGACTCGGCTTCATTCACACCTTCATTGGCATCTTCATGCGCTGACTTGAGCGGCACAAAATGGGCAGCAGCTGCCTTATTCTGCAGCAGTTTCTCTTTCACCAAACGGGTATTACTGGCTTCATCCTGCTCGTCAACCCAGCGTTCATCGGCCAGGGTGATGTCCACCTTGCTCCAGTCCAGATCGGCCTGGCTGAGCAATTCGAACAACGCCACCGGCGTACGTCCGCCGCTGACTACCAGGGATGCCCGGCCACGGGTTTGGATCCCGGTTTTAAGGATAGAACTGAGAGTAGACGCAAATGCTTTCGAGAGTACGTCTGGCGATTCGTAAGATTCTATTGTCAAAGCCATTATTTCGTTTTCACCTGTTTGCTTTCATACCAGCTTCGGTTCGCCCTTGCTAACAACCCGATGGAGTCTACCGGACCCCATGTACCCGCCTGATAAGGCTCCGGCGGTTCGTTCGACTGCTTCCATGCCTCCAGGATAGAGTCGACCCAGGTCCAGGCCTGCTCAATTTCATCACGGCGCACAAATAGTGCCTGGTTGCCTAGCATCACTTCCAGCAACAGTTTTTCGTACGCATCGGGGATACGATCGTCGGCAAAGGCTTCTGAAAAGCTTAAGTTGAGTTTGGATTTCTGCAAGTCCATCGACCCGGTGCTGGTCAGGCCCGGCACTTTATTCATCACCGTAATTTCCACCCCTTCATCGGGCTGGAGACGAATAACCAGCTTGTTGGGCGGCAGGTTTTTGAAACTCGCACCGAATAAATTGTGCGGCTGGCGTTTAAAGTAAATCACCACCTCACTGACTTTAGTAGGCATGCGCTTACCGGTGCGCAGATAAAACGGCACGCCGGCCCAGCGCCAGTTATCAATTTCCGCCTTGATGGCCACAAAGGTTTCTGTGGTGCTTTGGGTGTTGGCGTCATCTTCTTCCAGATAACCGGGGACTTCTTCCCCTTTCACAAAACCCGACGTGTACTGACCACGCACGGTCACATCGCTGACATTGGAGGCATTGATAGGGCGCAGCGCCCGTAAGACTTTCAGTTTTTCGTCCCGGATACTGTCAGCATCCAGTGTGGTGGGTGGCTCCATCGCCACCAGACTTAAAATTTGCAGCAGGTGGTTTTGCACCATGTCACGCATTTGACCTGCATCATCAAAGTAGCCCCACCGCCCTTCAATGCCAACCGACTCCGCCACACTGATCTGTACATGATCAATGCAGTTGTGGTCCCAGTTAGTAGCAAAAATTGAGTTAGCGAAACGCAAAGAGATAAGGTTCAGTACTGTTTCTTTGCCCAGATAATGGTCAATACGGTAGATTTGTTTTTCGTCAAAATACTCAGAGACCTGGTCGTTGATGTTTTTGGATGACTCCAGGTCGTGACCTATGGGCTTTTCCAGTACGACCCGCACACTCGAGTCGATAATTTTACAGCTGTGCAGGCCGCGGCAGATGTCGCCATAAATCGCCGGCGGGGTGGCCAGATAACACACCATGGTGCGGCTGGGATCCACATGCTCATCAAACGACTTGAAACTGTTGATGTCTTTCATATCTACGCACACGTAATTCAGCCGTGCGCACAGGCGTGACCAGGTCGCTTCGCATAATTCGCTGCCACCGAACTTCTCAATGTTGGCTTTTACTTCTGCTATATAATCTTCCACCGTCAGATCCTGACGGGCGACACCGATAATTTTGGTATCCGGGTGGATCAGCTCAGCTTTCTCAAGTTGATAAAGCGACGGCAAAAGCTTGCGCCGCGAAAGATCCCCCATTGTCCCAAACAGCACGAAATCACAGGGTTCGTAGGAGTTTTCCACTGCCATATATGTTGACCTTCTTCTTAAACTCGGTAGCCCTGAATCCGATTTAAACAGGTACAGTTACCGATTGGTTATTAGCACATAGTTAACACCAAATGTAGTAAAATTACAACTTTGCTGTTTTTTCTTATTTTTACTGGAGATCACGGGGAAATAACCGTGTTCAGGCGTCAGCGAAACTGTCAAAAAATTACATTTTACTTGTCACCACTGTTACATTCAGTAGACTAACGCTACAAGAATGTTACGCATTATTGCATCAACAGCTGCACTCGTATGAATATATTAGAAAAAATAACGCAAAATAACGCTGCTTTCAGTAAGTCAGAACGTAAAGTTGCAGAAGTCATTCTGGCCAACCCGCAAACTGCCATCCATTCGAGTATAGCAACGCTGGCGAAAATGTCTGATGTCAGTGAACCTACCGTCAACCGGTTCTGCCGGCGGCTGGATACCAAGGGTTTCCCGGACTTTAAACTGCACCTCGCGCAAAGTCTGGCAAACGGCACGCCGTATGTGAACCGCCACGTCGATGAACTCGACGGGCCGGAGGAATACACCAATAAAATTTTCGAGTCGACCATGGCTTCTCTGGAAGTTGCCCGCCAGTCTGTTGATGTTAACGTGGTAAACCGGGTGGTAGATCTGCTTACCCAGGCACAGAAAATCTCCTTCTTCGGTCTGGGGGCATCAGCCTCGGTGGCCCACGATGCGCTGAATAAGTTTTTCCGCTTTAATGTGCCGGTGGTGTATTTTGAAGACATTCTAATGCAGCGTATGAGCTGCATGAACTGTTCAGACGGCGATGTGGTGGTGCTGATTTCCCACACGGGCCGCACCAAAAGCCTGGTTGAAATTGCCCAGATTGCCCGTTCCAATGATGCCACGGTCGTCGGTATTACCTCAGGCGGCAGCCCGCTGGCAAATGAGTGTAACTATGTGCTGTCGCTGGAAGTACCGGAAGATACCGACATGTACATGCCCATGGCGAGTCGCATAGCCCAGCTGACACTCATTGACGTGCTGGCCACCGGCTTTACGTTACGCCGCGGTAATAAATTTCGGGAAAATCTGAAGCGGGTCAAGGACACCTTGCGGGGCTCACGGTACGAGAAGCGTGGCGACTAACCTGTGACGCGTAGCGAATGCACGGAAAAACGCCCGCTCTGCTGGCGTTTTTTTTCACCTGCGGACAGCCTGATTTACGCCTATACTGGTACGCGCAGTTAACAATTTTCCTGCTGACGTTCACATTTATGTCAGATTCAACTACTATTCTGTAATAAAATTACGAAAAGAGACTACAGCACGCCGCTCAGTGAGCCACCGAACGTGCTTAATTCTTTCACCTAAACGACCAAGAGACTGCAGAACATTATGACCAGAAGAACGAAAATCCTTGCCACCTTAGGCCCTGCGACAGATTCACTGGAAAAAATCCAGGCGATTATCGATGCGGGCGCTAACGTGGTTCGAATGAACTTCTCTCACGGCCAGGCAGAGGATCACATCGAACGGGCAAAACGCGTTCGGCAAGCCGCCAGTAACCTGGGCAAATACGTTGCCATTCTGGGCGATCTGCAAGGGCCTAAAATTCGTGTGGCACGCTTTAAAGACGGCGCGGTTACGCTTAAAGACGGGGCCGCGTTTATCCTTGATGCAGAAATGAATAAGGATGACGGTGACGAAAATGCTGTGGGTATCGACTATAAAGCACTGCCTGATGACGTAGCGGCTGACGATATTCTGCTGCTTGACGACGGTCGTATTCAGTTAAAAGTCACTGCGGTTAAGGGGCGTCAGGTACACACCGTAGTCACCGTGCCTGGCAAACTGTCTAATAATAAAGGCATTAATCGTCAGGGCGGCGGTCTGTCGGCAGAGGCACTGACCGACAAAGACAAGCAGGATATAAAAACCGCCGCGAAAATTGGCGTCGATTACCTGGCAGTGTCCTTTCCCCGCAGTGGTGCTGATCTCAACTATGCCCGTGAACTGGCTCAACAGGCAGGTTGTAATGCAATGATTTGTGCCAAGGTTGAACGTGCCGAAGCCGTGGCCTCGGACGAAGCAATGGATGATATTATCAGTGCCTCTGACGCGGTGATGGTGGCGCGCGGTGATTTAGGTGTTGAAATTGGCGACGCTGAGCTGGTAGGCGTGCAAAAGAAACTTATCTCCCGATCCCGTCAGTTAAACAAGGTTGTCATTACTGCCACACAGATGATGGAGTCAATGATCGACAGTCCGATGCCGACCCGTGCGGAAGTCATGGATGTGGCTAACGCCGTCCTCGATGGGACCGATGCGGTGATGTTGTCAGCAGAAACTGCGGCGGGGAGTTATCCGGTTGAAACGGTACTGGCCATGGCCCGGGTGTGCGAAGGCGCAGAAACGCACCCCAGTGTTAAACTTTCCAAGCACCGCATGGACGAGCTGTTTAGCTCGGTCAGCGAAACAGTCGCCTTATCAGCAGTGTATGCGGCGAACCATCTGCCCAGCATCCGTGCCATTGTCGGGCTGACCGAAAGCGGCAACACCCCTAAGCTGATGTCGCGCATTACCACCACATTGCCCATTA
>JBPEWW010000213.1:0-2267 GCA_052032275.1 Alteromonas sp.
GGGTTGGCGTCAGATGGCAGTTTGCCGGCGCGCAGCGCTTTTTCAAAGTACGCCGTGAACAGTTCGGAGGTGTGGCGCTTTTTGGCGTTAAAGGCGGTTTTACTGGCCGCCAGATCGCCGCTGTAATCACATTTAAGTAAAAACAGGGTCAGCACACGCTGGGAGTCCGGTTCGTTGAACAAATCTACCAGCACCTGCGTACAAATGGCCTGTAGCTGCGCCACAGGATCCGGGTGCTGACCTTCCAGGCCCTCCAGAATTTTTTGAATAAACGGGGTGTGGAGCCGGTCATGCAGGGCGTCGAATATTTCCTGCTTGTTTTTGAAATGCCAGTACACCGCTCCGCGGGTGACGTCGGCCGCGCGGGCAATGTTTTCCACGGTAGACCGGGCTACCCCGCGCTCGCTGAATACTTCAACAGCAGCATCCAGAATGGCCTGGCGGGTTTGTTCAGCTTCAGCTTTGGTTCGACGCATGAGATTACCTGAGTTAAAAATTGACAACATACATACATGAATGTATTTTTAAATTAGACACAATTTTCGTGCTTGTCCAGCCCAAACATCAGTGGAATGAAAAATTATGAGTCGACACTTTTTGCTGCTTAGCGCAGTAATACTGTCAGGGGTTCTGGCTGCCTGCTCCGATACCGAGCAAGCGGGTCAGGCCGCCGCGCAGGGCCAGTCGCGCCCGGCACCCCAGGTTTCCGTGACCACTATTAGTAGTCAGCCCGTGGCGGTGGATATGGTTCTGCCAGGCCGGATCACCGCATTTCGTCAGTCGCAAATTCGTCCGCAGGTTAATGGGGTTATCACCGCACGGTTGTTCGAGGAAGGGGCGACGGTAGAACAGGGCCAGCAGCTGTATCAAATTGATGATGCCCGCTACAAGGCGCAGCTGAACAGTGCCATTGCCGATTTGCGCAGTGCCCAGGCCAATCTTAAAACGCTGCAGGCCAAGGCGCGCCGCTTCGAAGACCTGGTAGGCCGTAACGCCGTCAGTCAGCAGGAATATGACGATGTGATTGCACAGAAAGACCAGGCCCAGGCCGCCATCAATGTGGCCGAGGCAGCCGTGGAGCTGGCCCAGGTCAACACCGATTATACCAAGGTGTATGCGCCGATCAGTGGCCAGATTAGCCGCTCCTATGTGACCGAAGGCACGCTGGTTACCGCCAGCCAGAGCCAGCAACTGGCCACCATTACCCAGCTGGACCCTGTCTATGTGGATATGCAGGAATCCGGGCAGGCCATACTGACGCTGCGCCGCGCCATGCAGAAAAACGATTCCCTGCCGGTGTCACTGACCCTGGATGAGACCATTGAGGGTGAATACCCGCATACCGGTACCCTGAAATTCTCGGAAGTGACCGTGGCGCAGTCGACCGGGGCAGTGACCTTACGGGCCGTGGTGCCGAATCCGGAAGGCCTGCTGATGCCAGGCATGTTTGTTAAAGCCCATGTGACCACTGATGAGCGCAATGCGCTGCTGGTGCCTCAGCGTGCCACCACCCGTCAGGCGGACGGCTCACTGACCGTATCGGTGGTTAACAGCGAACAAAAAGTGGAAGTCCGTACCCTGCAGACAGCCGGCATCTACCGCGACCAGTTTATCGTAGCCGGGGGCGTCAGTGCGGGTGATCGTGTGATCGTGACCGGCTACCAGAAAGTCCGGCCGGGTACCCAGGTCAATGCCAGCGAGTGGCTGCCGGCGGATAACACCGCCGCCACGCAATAAGCGCAAGAAGGATTGTTATGGCCCGCTTTTTTATAGACAGACCCGTATTTGCCTGGGTACTTGCCATTATCACCATGATGGCCGGAGTGCTGGCAATTCAGTCACTGCCGGTAGAGCAATACCCCAAGGTCGCGCCGCCCTCGGTTACCATTAGTGCCGCTTACCCTGGCGCGTCTGCGGAAACCGTGGAGAATTCGGTGACCCAGATTATCGAGCAGAGTTTATCCGGCATCGATAACCTGCGTTATTTTTCCGCCAGCAGCGCGAACAGCAGCATGGCAGTAACGCTTACGTTTGCGCCCGGCACCGATCCGGACATTGCGCAGGTACAAACCCAGAACAAAGTGCAGGGGGTGATTTCGCTGTTGCCACAGCAGGTGCAGCAACAGGGGGTGACGGTCACCAAATCCAATAACTCCTTCGCGCTGGTGGTGGGCTTTTATGCAGATAATGGCCAGCTGTCGCAGTACGACCTGTCTGACACCCTGATATCACAATACCGGGATCCCATCTCGCGGGTAAACGGCGTG
>JBPEWW010000214.1:0-2131 GCA_052032275.1 Alteromonas sp.
CACCTTGCCACTGGGTACCAGTCTTAATACCTGGAGTATTTGCTCGCAGGCAGGGTTATTCGGCATACTGCCCCCTGGTTAATTCAATGTTCTATCATGCGCGATTATTGCTCACAATGCCATTACCCCCGGCGTACCTGCGTTTGCCCTTACGTGCAGCAGGTGCACAGCCCCGTCTGCGTTTGGCTGCTTCAGCATCCGAAGGAGCGCAGCCACGCCAAAAACACCGCGCGACTGGTCAGCCTGTGTATCCCTGAATCGCACTGCATTCAGGCCGACGATAGCGAGCGCATGCACATTCTGGCTGAACAATGCCAGCAGCGGCCCAGTGCAGTGATTTATCCCAATCCGCACAGTCAGCCCTGGGAAGCCCAGACTACCGACGCCACGCAGAATTTTGCTAATCTGGTTTTTCTGGATGGAAGCTGGCGTCAGGCGAAAGGGTTGTGGCTGGCCCACCCGTGGTTACAGCGGTTGCCCAGCTTTCATTTTGACGACAACCCGGTTTCTGAATATGCAATACGGCACACCGATGGCGATCATCACCTGTCGACCCTGGAAGCGGTGGCATACTGCCTGTGGCGCGGGTATAAGGTGGACACCGGTGCGATGCTGCGTTTACAGCGCGCCATGCAGGCACACTGGCAAGGCCCGGCGTGCCATCGCCGGGGGCACCGCTAGTCCATCGGCACAAAGCCCGGCAGGCGGGTGATTAGCTCAAGCCAGTAGCGAATCGCCGGAAACGGGGCTAAATCAAATCCCCCCTCATCAGCCACGTGCGTGTAAGCAAATAACGAAATATCCGCCAGGGAACACTGTTCTCCGATGAGGTAGGGCGTGCGGCTAAGCTGTTGCTCCATAACCTCGAGGGCACGGTACCCCGCGGCATGTTTGGCCTCATATTCTGCGCGCCGGGCAGCGGGCAGGCCCAGATACAGTTTAATGAAACGGGCTACTGCAATGTAGGGCTCATGGCTGTACTGTTCAAAAAATTGCCATTGCAGCATCCTGGCGTGTTCATACGACGTGGCCGGCACCAGCGCAGTATCGGCGGCGAGGAAATGCAAAATGGCGTTCGACTCTGTAAGGATGCGGCCATCATCAAGCTCCAGTACCGGAATTTTACCGGCGGGCGCTTTCTCAAGAAACCCCGGTGAACGGGTGTCACCGCGCAGGATATCCACCGGTGTCCAGGCACAGGTTTTACCGGTTAAGCCCAGCAACAATTGAATTTTGTAGCAGTTACCTGAACGCTTGTCGCCGTATATGCGCATAAAACCTCCGTGTTGATGCTGGCGTAGCCGCTATGTAGCCAGATATTCGGCCAGCGACAGACAGGCCCATGAGAGGGGAATGAGCAAAAACGCACACAGTATTTTCAGCGACTGATGAACATCAATCGGCCATACTGACATGGCCTGAATATCTTCAATCTGATCCTGACAACGGTTCAAAGAACGTAACAAGGCCTGCTTTCGCTGTGGATTACTGGCTGCCTGCTCATAGATGTCCTGCATACGCGCCGTCAGACGCTTCACCGCCTGGGCTTTCAGTTTCTTCATCACCGTTTGCATACGGAACACTGGCAGCAGCAGATACACGAACAGGCCACCGCCAAATATGCTCAGGATCAGGATATCTATGGTAGGAATGTCCTTGCCGAACCAAAACACCGGAATTATTAACAGACTAAAGACCGCATGAATGGCGTTGCTGAGCCCTAAATCCGAAAACGGCTTAAGCAGCTTAATGTCTTCCAGTTCCTTACCGGCTGACGAGATCAGGCGGCGGCTGATAAAGCGGGTAGTGGTGGTAACCTGCAGCAGATACAGCCAGATAAAAAACCAAAACGGCACGGCGGTCACATTCAGCAGCAGTACGCCAATTTGTAAGTCCAGCGCCAGTAAGCCTTCACTGGCCAGGTACACTGTGGTCACCAGCAAGGCAATGGACGCCGCAATAACTACCTGGTGCTGCAGCCAGCGGGTTAACACGTCACGGTAATAGCTGAATTCAGCCATGCGCTGTTGCGCAATCAGGTAATTGACGATGGTAGACGCGGTGCGCCGGTGCAGCAGGCGTACGGTAAACCACAGATAACCGGTGACCACAGGCATACCCACAGCAGCGT
>JBPEWW010000215.1:0-13725 GCA_052032275.1 Alteromonas sp.
GAGGTACCGGTGCCGGCTGTACATCACCTGTGCGAAGACCCGGATGTACTGGGGAGTCTGTTCTACATTATGGACTTTGTGGAGGGCAACATTTACTGGAACAGTGCGCTGCCAGAATGTAACAGTGTACAGACACGGCATAGCATGTATGACGAAATGAACCGGGTGATGGCGGCACTGCACAATGTGAATATCAGCGCAGTGGGGCTAACCGACTATGGTAAACCGGGGAATTATTTTGCCCGGCAATTGTCGCGCTGGACCCAGCAGTATCGCGCATCTGAGCTGACACGGATTGAAGAAATTGAGTCGCTGATAGCGTACCTCGATGCCAACCTGCCGGCTGACGATGGTCAGGTCGCCCTGGTGCACGGTGACTTTCGTCTTGATAACATGATATTCGCCCCGCCATCTGACGGTACTGCGGCAGTACGCGCGGTGCTGGACTGGGAGTTGTCCACCCTGGGCCACCCCTATGCAGACTTAGCCTACCAGTGTATGCAGCTGCGTTTACCCGCCACCTTACCACAGGCCCCCGGACTGGCCGGCCTCGATCGTGAGGCGCTGGGGATCCCCAGCGAACAGGCTTACGTCGACCAGTATTGTCAGCGACGTGGCATTGACAGCATAGAGAACTGGAATTTTTATCTGGCATTCAGTTTCTTTCGACTGGCGGCCATTTTGCAGGGCGTGGCGAAACGGGCGCAGGACGGCAATGCGTCCAGTGATCAGGCCAGACATCTTGGCAGTATGGTACGCCCGCTGGCACAAATGGCCACGCCACTTATCCAATCAGCCTGAGCTCAGCAAGGAGGTCGTATGAAAGCAATAGTGTGTAACGAATTTGGACCGGTCGACGGGCTCGTTTACCGTGATGTTGAGGCGCCCGCACCGGGACCCACTGACGTGGTCATTACTGTCCATGCCTGTGGGGTGAATTTTCCGGATGGGTTGCTGGTTCAGGGGCTGTATCAGATGCAGCCAGACTTTCCTTTTGTACCGGGCAACGAAGTGGCCGGGGTGATAAGTCACACAGGCGACGACGTGCGTCACCTGCAACCTGGCCAGCGGGTGATTGCGCTGACCCAGCTAGGCGGGTATGCCGAGCAGGTCCGGGTGCCGGCCACGCACGTCATGCCATTGCCTGACCATATTCCCATGCAGGAAGGGGCGGCGCTGGTCACTGCCCATGCGACTGCCCATCATGCCCTGAAACAGCGCGCCCGGCTGCAGCCGGGCGAAATCCTGGTGGTCACTGGCGCTGCTGGCGGCACCGGGCTGGCGGCGGTACAAATTGGTAAGCAAATGGGGGCAAAAGTGATTGCGGTTTGCTCTACGGACGAAAAGCTGGCGCTGGCCAAAGCCCACGGGGCTGATCTGCTGATAAACTACCAGCAACGTGACCTCAAAGAAGCCATTAAAGAAGAGACAAACGGCCACGGCGCCGATGTTGTGTATGAGTGTGTAGGCGGGGACACCTTCCACGCCTGTTCGCGCAGTATGGCCTGGCAGGGCCGCTTGCTGGTAGTGGGGTTTGCCAGTGGTGACATTCCCAAGCTGCCGGTTAACCTGGCACTGGTGAAAGGGTATGCCGTAGTGGGGGTATTCTGGGGGGCGTTCACTCAGCATGATCCGCAGGGTTTCAGAGCCAATATGCAGGAGCTGCTCACCTGGTACGCGGCCGGGACGGTGAAAGTGGTCATTGATGAAGCGCTGCCGCTGGCTGAAGCGGCCACAGCGCTGACGAAAGTCATGGACCGCCAGGTAAAGGGAAAAATGGTGCTGCTCCCGGACACCCGCAGTGACTAACCGGCAGATGTGCTGACAAACAGAAAAGAAAAAGGCTCCCGTGGGAGCCTTTTTGAGTTGCAGAGCGCACTCTGCGTACCATGTTGAAATGGTGTGAAATTATCGTGTTGCGATCAGTGTGCCGGGTAACTGGCGGTTGAGCAGCGCTTCCGGGCTGTCTGATGCATGGTGCTGCTGTGACGTGCAGTCGTGGGTAGTGGTCCGGGTAACGCGCATGGTCAGCTGCGTCGAGCGCGGCTTCTTGCTTACCTGCATGGCCAGTTTCTCATGGGCATCACAGTTATCCAGCGTCGCAGCTTCATCGGCCTTTGCCTGTAGGGATGCAGAGGTGAGAATAAGCGTCGCCAGCAATAAAAGAGTTTTCATCGTTACCCTGTGCCTTAAACTTCAGAAGCGGCCCACGCCGCTTCATCAGTCGGTTTGCTTGTTTGTTCATGGTTATTAAACGCCACGGGGATACAGAACGAAAGGAGGGGGGTTATACTCGCGTATTATTATAAATACCCAAGTGCATCCTGGGAGCACCCGGTCAGCTAACGGCAGACGCACCGGGCGATCGCCGCAGGACAGGTAAGGTGAGCAACAACTGTCAGTCAGACGAGCCACAGTCAAAAGCGCGTCAAACATTGGCAGAAGTGATAGTTCACTATAAAGCCAATAAACTTGGATGATTTTTCTACCTGTCCTACCATCAGCTTAGTCCCTCAACCAGAGCAAAAATGATGGCAGAATTACCGCTACAGTCGTGGATAATTCAGGTGGCCACGCGGGTTACGCTGGCCGTGAGTGGCCATTGTATCGCCCGTTTGCCTGGTACTGGCTTACCGTGTTTTCCCATGCCTCCGCTTAGCCGCCTGCCGATGGCCCTGCTCCATGGTTATACCTTTGCTGGTCAACCGGCCCTGGCACCTACAGGCAGCGGCAGGCGAACTGTCTAAAGGATACCTTTTATGCAAGATTATAAAGCGCCGATACGCGACGCCATGTTTGTCACCCACGAATTGCTGGATTACCAGTCGCACTACGCCCGTCTGGGATTCAGTGATGTCTCAGAAGACCTGGTGTCAGCCATTTTTAATGAAGCCGGCAAGTTTGCTGAGCAGAGCCTGGCGCCTATCAATGCCAGTGGCGATCAGGAAGGTTGCCAGTTTGCGGGTGGCGAAGTCACCACGCCCAGTGGCTTTAAAGAAGCTTACCGTCAGTATGTAGAGGGCGGCTGGCCGGGGCTGGCGCATCCTGAGGAGTTTGGCGGTCAGGCTTTGCCCTATTCGTTAGGTACCACGCTGGCTGAGTGGTTCTCGGCCGCGAACCACGCCTGGGCAATGTACCCGGGCCTGAGTCAGGGCTGCATTAAAACGCTGAAGGCACATGGCGATGATACGCTGAAAAAGCGCTTTTTACCCAAACTGGTGGAAGGCAGCTGGACAGGCACCATGTGTCTGACGGAGGCACACTGTGGCTCCGATTTAGGCATGCTTAAATGCCGGGCGGAGCCAGCTGACGATGGCAGTTACCGGCTGACCGGGACGAAAATCTTTATCTCTGCCGGTGAGCACGATATGTCAGACAATATTGTGCACATTGTGATAGCCCGTCTGCCCGATGCACCGGCTGGCACCAAGGGCATCTCTCTTTTTGCGGTACCTAAATATAATGTCTCTGCCGACGGCGACATTGAAGATCGTAATGCGGTGCAGTGCGGCAGTATCGAACATAAAATGGGCATCAAAGCCAGTGCGACCTGCGTCATCAACTTTGACGGTGCCAGGGGCTATTTGATTGGTGAGCCTAACCGCGGTCTGGCCTGTATGTTCACATTTATGAATATGGCCCGCATAGGTACCGGACTGGAAGGGCTGGCGGCCACTGATGCTGCGTATCAGGGCGCACTGCGCTACGCCAAAGACCGGTTACAGTTTCGTGCCCTGACCGGTAAGAAGAATCCCGACGGGCCTGCCGATCCCATTATTGTGCATCCGGATGTCAGAAAAATGCTGTTGACGCAAAAAGCCCTGGCCGAAGGTAACCGGGCCATGGCCTGCTATTGCATGCAATTGGTCGACGAAACCCTGTACGGAGAAAACGCTGTAGCCAAACAAACTGCCGAGGCAAAGCTGGCGCTGTTAACCCCCATCGTCAAAGCGTTTCTGACCGAAACTGCTCAGGAAGCCACCAGCTATGGAATGCAGGTATACGGTGGACATGGCTACATCAGTGAGTGGGGAATGGAGCAGCTGGCCCGGGATACCCGCATTTGTACGATGTACGAAGGCACCACAGGGATTCAGGCAATCGATTTACTTGCCCGCAAAGTCATGGGCTCAAAAGGCGAACTGCTGAGTGTCTTCGTGGAAGAAATCCAGGACTTCTGTACCTCGCTACGCGACCAGGCCCAGTTCAGCGCCTGGACAAATGCCTTAGCTTCACACCTGGATGAATGGCAACAGGTGACCCAGGATATCGGCAAAGCGGCAGCGTCTAACCCGGATGAACTTGGCGCAGCCTCGGTGGACTACCTGATGTATTCTGGCTATATCACCGTGGGGTATTTCTGGCTGAAAATGGCGGTCGTGGCGCAGCAAAAACTGGATGAAGGCAGCACTGAGCGGGACTTCTATGAAGCGAAGCTGCATACCGCCCGGTTTTATTTTGACCGCATGCTGACCCGCACCCGGTCACTGGTTTCATCCATGCAGTCGGGGTCTGATAACCTGATGAGTATGACCGAAGCCATGTTCCAGGTGGAGTAGTGAGCGTGCAGCGCATTGGTTAGCGCATTCGTGCTCCTCGCATATAAAAATCAGGCGCCACTATGGCGCCTGATTGTGTTTAGCTAACCCCGATTGTACAGGACTGGCTGCATATCAGCGGCCAGTTTATACCGCGGTTAGATACGGCTCATTACTTCCTGTGCGATAGGGTTGGCCTGTAAGCCGTTTTCGCTGATCCATGCCTGGATGGTTTTACCATCTGCCTCTGGCTCCGCCAGGTCACCTTTAGGCATTTTTTTCACCAGCAGGGTGCCCGAGTCAATGGCGTTATTCAGTAACGCCGTACGGATAAGGCTATTGCCGTCACAGGTTACTCCTGTGTAATAGTCGCGTAACTTCAGGCGGTAGTCTTGCTCTACGTCGCGCATTTTTTTGCGCAGTTCGCCTTTGTCATCGGCCTGTACAATAGTACAGATGTTGGCCAGGGCTTCAGAAATATCAGCCGATGCCGTGTTGTGGTAGCCAAAGCCTAAAACAGCTGCCAACAGAGAGATTTTTGCGATTTTCAACATGGTGTTTTCCTCTAATCAGTCATACCTCATGACTTAACGCGGCGCATTAAACGCGATCGTTGAAAAAGTCACCAGTGTCAAAGCGATACAAGGGTATGTTTTATAATACGCAAGCAGAGGGGAAGGGCTGGCCCCTCGCGGGGCCAGGAGTGCGGAGGCTATCTCCGCTACCATGTTGAACGGTGCTCACATGGCGTGAAAGTATCGGTGGCTTAGATGCGATCGTTGAGTTCGGTGGCAATCGGGCTGGACTGGTGCCCTTTTTCGGCAATCCAGGCCTGCAGGGTTTTGCCGTCAGCTTCAGGGGTTTGCAAGTCGCGGCTGGGCATTTTTTTTACCAGCAGCGTGCCTACTTCCACCGCATTGCTTTCAATGGCGGTGCGGATAAGGCTTTTGCCGTTACAACTGATCCCCGTGTAATAGTCATGCAGCTTTAAGCGATAGTCAGATTGCACCCGGCGCATTTTCCGGCGTAATTCACCTTTGTCGTCAGCCTGCACAATGTTGCAAATGTTGGCGAGGGCGTCATTGACGTTTGCATGGGCACTGTGTGCGAATGCAAGGGACGAGACCGCGATAAGCAAAGAAGTTTTAACAATTTTCAACATGGTTAATTCCTTCGTTAGAGTTAAGAGGTTGAAGTTAGTTAAGTACAAAGAAATCGAAGTAAAAATAACCGGTTGAATACTCAGTTATGTGAATGAATACCTATTGAGTTAACAAGATAATAACATGTGCGGGTGCGGAGCTTTTGTTAACTTTATGATTTTTAAGGTTATTTGTGTTTTTTTGGAAGATAAAAGAGAAGCGTTGATGACGCGGCCTGTGAGTTTGCTCAAAATTTAACTAATTAGGGTTGAAAGGATTGTTTCCTGCCACAGGGATGAGGACGTCCACCCATTTCCGGACGTCCTCATCCCTGAGTCAGTTATAAACGGTCATTTAACAGCATCGCAATTTCGCTGTTATCCAGTCCCTGTTCGGCTACCCAGGCCTGCAGGGTTTTACCGTCGGCCTCGGGGGCTGCCAGCGCTCCCCGTGGCATCTTCTTAATGAGTAAACTGCCCGATTCCAGGGCATTCACAAGGATGGCCGTCCGAATGAGGCTTTGGCCGTCACATGATACCGCATCATAATAATCATTCAGTCGCATTCGGTAGTAGGTGGCCACAGTATGAATTTTTTTCCGTAACTGGCTTTTATCGTTAGCTTTAACGATATCGCACATGTTTGTGAGTGCGCGGTTTACATCAGCATTAGCGGCGAACGTGGCAGTCAGCAAAAGACTGACCATTGCGCAGCGAAATATCAACTTCAACATGGAAAACTCCTCGGTTAGTGCAAGGCAACCCGATGCCTGCTCAGCACTAAGTAAAGAGTATAAAAAATATACAGCATTGGCATTTGCTATACCTTTGTATATTTTTTAATACCTTGTTTGAGGTAAGCCATTGACCCGTGAATTTTTTCCTAAAATAACGGGAAATAGTTAATGCGGTTTGTAGGCTTTGGCGACCTCCATAATTTGTTCTCGCATCCACAGGTGGGCGTAATCATGATCGGCGCTGACATGCCAGTACAGGAAGTATTCAACCGGTGGGATCGTAAACGGCACTTCGTAAATGGCCAGGTCATAGTGTTTTGCCAGGTGGTATGGCAGACACGCGATGAGGTCAGTTTTGACAATGGTGCTGGGCACCGTAAGAAAATGCTGTCCCCGCATGGCAATTCTGCGTTTTTTGCCTAGCTTATCCAGTGCAACATCAATCGGGCCGGCACCGGTTTTGCGATGGGACACATTAATATGACCCAGCCGCAGGAAAGTCTCTAAATCCAGTCCCTGCTGTAGCGCCGGATGATTTTTACGGGCCATGACCACAAACCGGTCCTCGGCAATTTTTTCTTTGCATAAATGCGGGTCAGTAAACGTCGATGCGTCGGCGAAGAAGTCAAGGTTGCCGCTGGCCATGGCAGACACGACCTGACTGCGGTTCATTTCGTAGTTGGTCAGGCTGATATTCGGCGCCAGGTTTTGCAACCGGCTTATCAGGCGGGGCATGATGCTGGCTTCCAGTAGATCGCGGCTGGCAAAATGGAAGGTTTTCTCGGCGGTCAGCGGGTCGAACGTGTGACTTTCCTGCACACTGCGCCTAAGCAGCGCCAGTGCCTGCCTCGCCGGCACGATAATATTTTGTGCTACCGGTGTGGGAGTCATACTGTGACCCGTGCGTACAAATAGCGGATCGTTTAGCATATCCCGTAAACGGGCCAGTGAATTGCTCACCGCTGGCTGGGTAATGCACAGCACATCCGCTGCTTTGGTCAGGCTTCCGGCCGTATAGATAGCATCGAACACAGCGAACAGGTTCAAATCAATGCGGTTTAAATTCATAGCGGGCAATCCTTTTAGTAACACAGGGTTATGTCAGGTTGTTTTAATAACCCTATATTATTAAAGTTGCATTGAATTATTCAACCGGTTAATAGTACCTTTTACTTTTGCTAACTGACAGGGAAAGACAGATGCGCAGCTTACTCGACTTAACACTGCACGAAACCGTTGACCAGCCGATCTGGCACAAAGTGACGCAACAGGCGATTGACCAGTTTGCTAAGGCCACAGGCGATCACCAGTGGATCCACACCGACCCTGCACGCTGTGAGAAGGAAAGCCCATTCGGTGCGCCCATTGCCCATGGCTTGTTAACGGCGTCACTGATGCCTGAGGCGTTGTCATCAGTACTTGGCGAGGATGACCGCATTGGGTCGCTGATTAATTATGGTATAGACAATTTACGGTTTCTTGAGCCCGTCAGAGTGGGCAGTGAAGTGCGTTACCAGTTCACGGTAATCGGCATAGCGGATAAGCCGGCGGGAAAGTTGTTTCGTCTGCGTGCCAGCTGTGGCATTAAAGGCCGGGATAAACCTGCCCTGGTGGGCGAGTTTCTGTTATTAGCGGTGGTGGCAGGGCCGGCAAACACTCAGTGAGTGGGTGCCAGCCCTGTATGGTCTTACTGACCGTCAGTGGCATCTTCTACTGCATCACCTGCGGTTTCAATGTCTTCGCCAGCTCCTTCAATGGTGGCACAACCGGTAAGCAGGCTGGCTAAAAATGCCAGGACCAGCACGGTGTAGTGTGAGCGGATACGTTTTGTATTGACGAGAGATTTCATAGGTCACTCCGTTGTCGTTGGGTTAAGGTTAATCATCGCCCTGGGCATCGCCGTCCTCTGCGGACGCCTCTGCCTTAGGGTTAGGTGTGTTGCTATTGCTCGAATTAGCACTGTGGGTCTGGCGTTGTTCAGGCAGCATGCTGTTAAGCTTTTCACCACCTTTTGCACCAAAGTCCAGCGTGCGAATAGGGAATGGAATAAGAATGTCATTCTCTTCCAGTACCCGTTTAATAATGGCTACCCCATCATGACGGGCCTGCATAAATCCGGTATCACCCGGGTAATCAATCCAAAACCACACCAGCAAGTTCACGCTGCTGTCGCCAAAAGATTCAGCATAGACCGCTGTTTCATCTTTTTTAATAACGTAATCCAGTTTGTTAATTGCGGGCACGATAACCTCGGCGGCCTTGTCCGGATCATCGGCATACGAAATACCCACCGGGACCTCAATTTTCCGGTAACCCAGTACGCTGTAATTAGTGACAATATTGCGAAACAGAATTTTGTTAGGAATAATTTCCCGCTGCCCGTAAAAGGTGATTACCAGGGTATTGCGCAGGTTAATGGCTTCTACATTGCCAAATACCCCGTCAGCCTCAATCACATCACCAATCTGAAAGGGCTTTCGAATTCCCATTGCAATACCGGCAATGAGGTTTTCGGTCATATCCTGAAACGCAAATCCGATTGCCAGGCCGACAATACCTGCACCGGCTAACAGAGACGTTACCGTGCCACTTAAGCCAATGAAGTCCAGCGCTATAAAGATGCCGGCTAACGCCACAATGGCTTTGACGATGGACGTGAGTAAGTCAGCAATTTGCTTGGACTCAAAGGTGCGATGCATGACGCGCTGAACGAGATTACCGACCAGCTTGGCTAAAATACCAAACCCGATTGCGATAAGAATGGCCACGACAAAGTTGGGAAGATGCTTGATGCCGGTTTCTAACCAATCCTGAAGCTTGTCGTTAATGAGTGTATAAAATTTATCTATTTCCGGAAAATTCATAGGCCTCTTCAGTGTGTTGCTGGCTCGCCATTCCTATCAATGCATGTTTTAGAAAAAGCTCGATTCAAAATTTGTACCTTTACATCGCCAATTCTTATTCTTCATCTAACTCATTGAATGCAAATTCTTTTATTTCAGTTGGGTTGGGGAACATCCTGCGTGCTGCGCACCTTGTCGCAAGAATTACCCGCTGGCCGGGGAAATATTTCATGCTGTTTTAACGCATTGCGCTGTCAGGACAGGTAAATCTTATGCTCTTAGTATTAGTGCAAAACGCAGAATTGTCAGATGCAGTGATGCTTTTTTGGGCAACAAGCCGGGTATGGCAGAGGAGCCCTGTCCGGTGATACCTGATAACACCTGCGCGAAAGGGTAACGATACGGAATACCGGGTCCGTGAATTCCTGGTGCTACCCGCCCAAAGTTAAGGGCCGAAGGGTTACCTGAGCATGGTCTTAAGGGCAGCCGCGCTGGTGTAAACTCCTGATACCAAGTGAGATTGGCGCGTTTATCCGGGTAAGGTGACAATCTTCTGAGCGCGGAGTACGCTGTATGGAAAGTGAAGTAGGGCCCACGCAGGGCAATTTGCTCATCATAATCGGGTAATCATTAACGACAACAGGAGGTGCCCATGGCAGAACGACTTACAGAATCTCAGATCAATGAAGCATTGAATGCACTGAATGACACGCTGCCGGCAGACGACCACTGGCAGCGAGACGGAGATAAAATTTGTAAAACCTTTACCTTTAAGAGTTTTATTCGCGCGTTCGGCTGGATGTCACAAATTGCCATTTGGGCAGAAAAATTAAAGCACCATCCGGAGTGGTTCAACGTATATAACCGTGTAGAGGTGACGTTAACCACCCACGATGTGGATGGCTTGAGCGAACTGGACTTTACGTTAGCGGAAAAAATGGAGAAATTTCGTTAGGAACGGGTGAATTTTAAGCGAATTGCCGGTTAAAAAGGCAGGTGAAAGGAAATCGGCTGAATTTGCCAAAACTCCCCTTGCCAAGGTCAATTCGCTATGTATAATACGCACCACTTGAGAGGCACAGGCCACACACGCTAAGTCTTTCAAACCAGTTCAGACGCGGGATGGAGCAGTCTGGTAGCTCGTCGGGCTCATAACCCGAAGGTCGTAGGTTCAAATCCTGCTCCCGCAACCAGTTACTAAAGTTGTCAGTGGTATGCAGCTTTATTATCCGATAACGGTGTAGTCGCCTGTTATCAAGTACCACATACCCAGTTCAGACGCGGGATGGAGCAGTCTGGTAGCTCGTCGGGCTCATAACCCGAAGGTCGTAGGTTCAAATCCTGCTCCCGCAACCACATTAAAAGCCCTGATGTACATCAGGGCTTTTTTGTTTCTGCATGTCAGCCACTGCCCACCGGCGTCCTCACTGTGCCACGCATACCGACTCGCTGACTGCGCCCTGCACCGTATTATTTTTAATACTTGAGTATCAGCAGTTATGCGATGTCCTGCCTAAACCTGCAGCCAGATCCTATATACTACGGGCGCCCGCGCTCGCCTGATAATACCGTGTTAGCAGCGCGCTGGTTTCCCTATATTTCAGCGGCTTAAGGCTGCCAACGCAGAATCAGGATGTTATGTTGCTAGAAGTCTTCGAGGTTCCAAATACTTCACTGTTACTGGAGGGTGGGTACAGTCCGTTTCTGGTTGGCCTGTCTATCCTTATCGCGATCCTTTCCTCTTATATGGGGTTTACCATAGCCGCCCAGACCACCCGACAGGGTGCCCGCCGGGGCAACCCGGTGTTACGCGGGGTTGGCAGCGTGGCGCTGGGCGGCGGCATATGGGCAATGCACTTTTTAGGCATGCTGGCATTTCAGCTCTGTGTGCCGGTGTCGTACAACTTCTTACTGACCAGCGTTTCTGCAGTACCGGGTATCCTGGCGGCTTGGGTGGCGCTACATCTGATGACCCAGCGAACAGTCACCGGCTGGGAAGTGCTGCTCGGCGGGGTACTGGTCGGGGCCGGTATTGGTACCATGCACTATACCGGTATGGCCGCCATGGAAATGGCTCCCTTGCTGCGCTACAGCCTGCCCCTGTTTTTACTGTCAATTGTGGTCGCGGTGCTGTTAGCCATGCTGGCATTATGGATTAAGTTTGGTCTGGCCCGGCTGGCCAGACGGCGGCTGAACGATAACACCAAAAGCTGGCTGGCGGGCATTGTTATGGGCCTGGCCATTGCCGGCATGCATTATACGGGAATGGCCGCGGCGCGGTTTGTGAAGCCGCCTGGCTTTGAAATGTCCAGTCAAAGCTCTGAAATTTCAATGTATCTGGCGTTTGGTGTGACCTTTTTTACGCTGGTCATTATCTGCCTGGTGCTGGGCGTCAGTATGCTGTATCGCTATCGCGACATGACCGCCCGGGCAGTGGAAAGTGAACGCACCCAGCGTGCCATTATGCACACCACTGTTGATGCTATTCTGACGATTGACCAGCAGGGCCGGGTGCAGACTATCAATCCGGCGGTCACCCGCATTCTTGGCTGGCAGGAACATGAACTGGTGGGGCAGTCCGTACTGCAGTTAGTCCCGCCAGAGCGCCACCATATTTATAACGAACAGTTCTTTAGCCAGAGTGCCGTGGCGGCCAGTGAGCAGATTGTGGGAACCAGCCGGGACGTGGAGGCCATCCACAAAGCGGGCCACCGGGTGCCGGTTCGTGTGGGGCTGGGGCACACACAGGTACAAGGGCGTCATCTGTTTGTCGCGTTTGTCGCCGACATTCGTAACCGCATAGAAATGGAGCGGGCGCTGCGCGAAAATGAAGCCAAGTTCCGTTCGTTTATCACCAACATTCCCGGTATTGCCTACCGCTGTCTGGACGAGGCCGGTTGGCCCATGGTGTTTATCAGTAATGCGGTGGAAGACATCACTGGTTATCCGTCCTCGGCCTTCTGCCTGCCCGATCCCCAGGTAAGCTTTTTCGACCTTTACCACCCTGACGATCTCAATGCCATTGACACCGCTGTGGATGGCGCCGGCCAGTTTGAAATGGAATACCGAATTTTTCACAAGGACGGCAGTGTGCGCTGGCTGCGTGAGCATGGCACGCTGGTTACCAGTGAAGACGGTAAAAAGCGCTGGTTAGATGGCTTTATCATGGACATCACCTCACGGCGGCAGATGGAAGAAGCGCTGAAAGACGCCAAGGTAGAGGCCGAGCAGGCCGCAGCGACCCGCACCGCGTTTTTGGCCAATATGAGCCATGAGATCCGCACGCCGATGAATGCCATTATTGGCTTCAGTGATGTGCTGCTCAATGAGCAGATGACGGCAGACCAGCACAAGCATATGTCTACCATCAATCGTTCGGCGCGCTCGTTGCTGCATCTGCTGAATGACATTCTGGACAGTGCCAAGCTGGATAAAGGGAAGCTGGAACTGGATTATCGGGATTTTGTGCTGGTAGAAGAAGTCGACACGGTTATCTCCACGTTTTGGCTGGAGGCCAAACGCAAACAGCTGCAACTGGATGTAGAACTCAGTGATCAACTGGCCCCGGCCTATCACGGCGCGCCGGAGCGCATTCGTCAGGTGCTCAATAATCTGGTGGGTAATGCGGTGAAGTTCACTCAGACCGGCCGGGTAGTGCTTACGGTTGTGCCAAAACAGGAGCAGGTGGTATTTACCATCCGGGATACCGGCATAGGCATGTCCGCGGATCAGTTACACAAAGTATTTGAACCCTTTGCCCAGGCCGACGCGTCGATGAGCCGTAAATACGGCGGCACGGGGCTGGGCACCACCATCTCTAAACAGCTGGTGGAGCTGATGGGGGGGACTATCAGCGCACGCAGTCAGCCTGGCGAAGGCTCCGTGTTTACCATTTCGTTGCCCTTGCCACGTGCTGAGATGCCGCAGGCAGCACCGGCAACCCCCGCCGCCTCGCTGCCCCCCTTGCGCATTCTGGTAGTGGATGACATTAGCCAGAACGTCGACCTGCTGTCACTCATTTTGCGGCGTCAGGGCCACACCGTGTCCGTGGCCCGCAACGGCGCAGAAGCGCTGGAAAAGATGCAGCAGGTCACGCTGGATGTGGTGCTGATGGATTTGCAGATGCCGGTAATGGACGGGCTGACCGCCTCCCGCAAGCGGCGCGAATTCGAGTCTGCCCGGCACCTGCCCACGTTGCCCATCATCGCCCTGACCGCCAGTGTGCTGGAGCAGGATAAATACGAGGCCGAGGATGCCGGCATGCAGGGCTTTGCGACCAAACCGGTTGATGTGGTGGCCCTGACAGCAGAAATTGCCCGTGTACTGCAGATTGCATTGACTACGACTGCCGAGACGGTGCGAACAGACGCTGCTCACTCCAGCGTCGATACCGCCAAAGGGGAGGCCTTGTGGGGCGGCGCGCAGGCGTATCGCAACGAGCTTGTCCGGTTTATGGGATCGCTGCC
>JBPEWW010000216.1:0-2997 GCA_052032275.1 Alteromonas sp.
ACTGCCGGTAGAGCAGTACCCCAAGGTCGCGCCGCCCTCGGTTACCATTAGTGCCGCTTACCCTGGCGCGTCTGCGGAAACCGTGGAAAACTCGGTGACCCAGATTATCGAGCAGAGTTTATCCGGCATCGATAACCTGCGTTATTTTTCCGCCAGCAGCGCGAACAGCAGCATGGCGGTAACGCTTACGTTTGCGCCCGGCACCGATCCGGATATTGCGCAGGTACAAACCCAGAACAAAGTGCAGGGAGTGATTTCGCTGTTGCCACAGCAGGTACAGCAACAGGGGGTGACCGTCACCAAATCCAATAACTCCTTCGCGCTGGTGGTGGGCTTTTACGCGGATAATGGCCAGCTGTCGCAGTACGACCTGTCTGACACCCTGATATCACAATACCGGGATCCCATCTCGCGGGTAAACGGCGTGGGCAGCGTGCGCGTGTTCGGGGCACAGCGCTCCATGCGCATCTGGCTCGATCCTGACAAGCTGTATTCCTATAACCTGACCCCCGTCGATGTGCAGTCGGCCGTGCAGGTACAGAATACCGACGTTTCAGCCGGTCAGCTGGGGGGCATGCCCGCCATCCAGGGCCAGCAAATTAATGCCACCATTCAGGCCCAGTCACGCCTGCAAACCGTCGAAGACTTTGAAAATATTATCCTGCGGGTGAACAGCGACGGTTCTCAGGTGCGGGTGGGCGATGTGGCCCGGGTGGAACTGGGCGCCGAGTCATACAATGTGATTGCGCGCTATAAACGCCACCCGGCCGCCGGGATGGCGGTCAGTCTGGCCTCGGGGGCCAATGCGCTGGAAACCATCGAGCGGGTTAAAGCCCGTGTGGAAGAGCTGAAAAGCACCCTGCCAGAGGGCGTAAAAGTGGTTTATCCGCTGGACAGTTCGCCGTTTATTGAGCTGTCTATTGAGTCGGTGGTGCACACCCTGATAGAAGCCGTGGTGCTGGTGTTTCTGGTTATGCTGTTGTTCCTGCAAAACTGGCGGGCCACCCTGATCCCCACCATTGCCGTGCCGGTGGTGTTGTTAGGCACGTTTGCGGTGCTGTATGCCTTCGGGTTTAGCATAAACGTGCTGACCATGTTTGCGATGGTACTGGCCATTGGCCTGCTGGTTGACGATGCCATTGTAGTGGTGGAGAACGTGGAACGGATCATGGAAGAAGAGGGGCTGTCGCCCCGGGAAGCCACCAAAAAATCCATGTCTCAGATCACCAGCGCGCTGGTAGGCATTGCGGTGGTGCTGTCTACCGTATTCATTCCGATGGCGTTTTTTAGTGGCTCGGCAGGGGCAATCTACCGGCAGTTTTCCATCACCATCGTGTCGGCCATGACCTTTTCGGTACTGGTGGCGATCATTTTATCCCCGTCACTGTGTGCCACGTTGCTGAAAAAACACGATCCCGATTACGACAAAAACAAAGGTCTGTTTGGCTGGTTTAACCGCTATTTCAACAAAGGTCGCGACCGTTACCAGCGCACAGCCAGTCATATGGCCAGGCGGGTAAAACGCTACTTTGTGGTGTACGGTGTACTGGTGGCCGGGATGGCGCTGATTTTCATGCGCCTGCCGGGCGCCTTTATTCCCAATGAAGACCAGGGCATGATGATGATGCTGATCAGCACGCCCCCTGGTTCCACCGCAGGGCGGACCCTGGAGTCAGTGAAAGAGGCTGAGGACTTTTTCCTGGAGGCCAAGGGCGACGTGGTGAAAGACATGTTCACCGTGGTGGGATTCAGTTTCGCCGGCTCGGCGCAGAATGCCGCCATGGGCTTTGTGCATCTGGTGGACTGGGACGAGCGTGATGAAAACAATTCTGCCTTCGCCCTGCAGGGCCAGGCGTACGGAGCGCTCTCCCAGATTGAGGATGCCATGGCCTTTCCCATCATTCCGCCGCCCATTATGGAGCTGGGCAATGCCACCGGGTTTAACCTGCAACTGGTGGATCGGGCCGGTCTGGGACACGAGGCATTGATGGATGCCCGGAATCAGCTGCTCGGCATGGCCGCGCAGAACCCCAAGTTAACCGGCGTCAGGCCCAATGGCCTGAGTGATGTGCCCCAGTTTAAAATTGATATCGACTCAGAAAAAGCCTCGGCACTGGGGGTTTCACTCAGTGAGATTAACGCCACGTTACAAATTGCCTGGGGTTCCAGCTATGTAAACGACTTTATTGATAACGGGCGCATTAAGCGGGTATACATGCAGGCCGATGCACCGCACCGCATGAACCCGGATGATCTCGACAAATGGTTCGTACGCAACAACGACGGCGAGATGGTGGCCTTCAGCGCATTTGCCACCAAAAAGTGGTCGTACGGCTCGCCGAAACTGGAGCGCTTCAATGGTCTGTCGTCAGTAAACATTCAGGGCAGCCCGGCCGAGGGCGTCTCGTCAGGGGAGGCCATGGACGAGATGATCAAGCTGGTCGACCAACTGCCTGCGGGCTTTGGTATTGAGTGGGCTGGCTTGTCGTACGAAGAGCGCCAGAGTGGTTCGCAGGCGCCCATGCTGTACGCCATATCCATTATTGTGGTGTTTCTGTGTCTGGCGGCGCTGTATGAAAGCTGGTCGGTGCCGTTTGCGGTCATGCTGGTGGTGCCACTGGGGATCCTGGGCTCGGTGACGGCGGCGTTCCTGTTTAACCTGCCCAACGATGTGTACTTGCAGGTGGCTTTCCTGACCACGGTGGGGCTGGCTTCCAAAAATGCCATCCTGATTGTGGAGTTTGCCAAAACCCGCCATGAAGCCGGTCAGGATCTGATGGCCGCCGTCTCTGAGGCCGCCTCACAACGGTTTAGGCCCATTCTCATGACGTCCATGGCGTTTATCCTGGGGGTGACGCCACTGGCGCTGGCTGGCGGCGCCGGTGCCGCTGCCCAGAACGCTATTGGTATTGCGGTAATGGGGGGCATGCTGGCGGCCACCTTCCTGGCTATCTTCTTCGTGCCTATGTTCTACGTGATGGTGGAGAAGCTCTTTCA
>JBPEWW010000217.1:0-1636 GCA_052032275.1 Alteromonas sp.
CTTGTTCAAGGTGCAAACCCGCTATCAGGAAGAGCTGGAATATCAGGTGCAGGAGCGCACCCTTGAAGTGGAAATTGCCCTGCGGGAGCTGTCTGAGGCAAACCGGGAACTGGAAAAACTCAACTCTATCGACGCGCTGACCGGCATTCATAACCGCCGGCATTTCGATAAACGCCTGCTGGCAGAGGGTCGTCGCAGCCGCCGCGAGCAAACGCCGCTTAGCCTGGCGATGATTGATGTTGATTACTTTAAACGCATTAATGATGAATACGGGCACAGCGGTGGCGACGCCTGTATTCAGCATGTGGCGCACCTGTTGCAGTCCCTGCTGCGCCGTCCCACGGACGACATTTGTCGCTATGGTGGCGAAGAATTTGCCATCATTCTGCCCAGTACCGATCTGGAAGGCGCCCGGCGGGTCATCGAGACCATGCGTCAGCAAATAGCCGCGAACCCGGTGCAGGTGGATAACAGGACCATCAGTATGACAATCAGTGCCGGCATCGCCACCACGGTGGTAAGGTACGAAGAACACGAACAGGCTTTACTCAAACATGCTGACAAACAGCTTTATGCCGCCAAAGAGGCCGGCAGAAACCAAGTAATTGCAGACTATTTACCGGATTAAACTATGACAAATTCTCGTTTTCCCGCCCGCCGCATGCGTCGGCTGCGGGCTCAGGACGCCTTGCGCGATATGGTGCGTGAAAATCAGCTTACCGTTAAAGATCTTATCTACCCTGTGTTTGTGCTGCCGGGCGAAGGTCAGCGGGAAACCGTTCCGTCCATGCCCGGCGTGGAACGGCTGTCTGTTGACGAGCTAATCAAAGATGCGGCCGAATGGGTGGCCCTTGGGATCCCGGCCCTGGCCCTGTTTCCGGTGACCCCGATGAATCTCAAAACTGACTGCGCCAGCGAGGCGTTTAACGCAGACGGTCTGGCTCAGCGCGCCATGCGCGCGGTCAAAGCAGCTTACCCCGACTTACTGTTAATGTCGGATGTGGCGTTAGATCCCTTTACCTCGCATGGGCAGGACGGGCTGGTCAATGATGCCGGCTATGTGATGAACGACGAGACAGTAGCAGTGCTGGTAAAGCAGGCACTGTCCCACGCCGAAGCGGGCGCGGATATTGTGGCACCCTCCGACATGATGGACGGACGTATCGGCGCTATTCGCAATGCCCTGGAGGAGGCGGGGTATACCAACACCTGCATCATGGCCTACTCGGCCAAATATGCGTCCAGCTATTATGGGCCTTTCAGAGACGCAGTGGGCTCGGCGGCTAACATCAAAGGGGGGAATAAAAACACCTACCAGATGGATCCGGCCAACAGTGATGAAGCACTGCACGAAATTGCCCTGGATCTCGAAGAGGGCGCGGATATGGTGATGGTGAAGCCGGGCATGCCCTACCTGGATATCGTCAGACGGTGTAAGCAGGAGCTGGAGGTGCCCACATTCGCGTATCAGGTCAGTGGTGAATACGCCATGCACCAGGCCGCGTTTGCGAATGGCTGGCTGGCTGCAGACAGTGTGATCCTCGAATCATTACTGGCATTTAAGCGCGCAGGGGCGGATGGCATTCTGACGTACTTTGCGCCCCAGGCCGCACGCCTGCTTAAGCAGGCGTAACCG
>JBPEWW010000218.1:0-4719 GCA_052032275.1 Alteromonas sp.
GCCGTTGCATTGCCGGTGCTTCATAGCTGCCGCCAGACACTTCAACCACATGTACGCCCAGCGACTCGAGGCGGCGGATAACGGTAATGGCATCATCAATGGCAAACCCACCCCGCTGAAAGTCGGCAGAATTGATTTTTACCATCAGCAAGAAATCCCGCGGACAGTGCGCCTTTACCTGACTGACAATATTCAACAGCAGGCGGGCGCGGTTCTCCAGCGAGCCGCCCCACTCGTCTTGTCGCTGGTTGGTGAGTGGCGACAAAAACTGGGTCAACAGGTAGCCATGGGCGGCATGGATCTCCACCCCGTCAAAGCCGGCTTCTGCGGCGCGACGGGCCGTGGTGACGAACCGCTGACACACATCATGAATGTCCTCGCAGGTCATTTCCCGGGGAGTGGCAAACATTTTCGAATGCTTACCCACATTCACGGCAATGGGCGAAGGCGCCAGCGCCTTACCCTGCATGGCTTTCAATACCTGCCTGCCAGGATGGTTAATTTGCATGATGGCTTTGGCGCCGTTGGAGCGAATTATTTTTGCCCACTGCGTGAAGGGCGCCAGCGGCGTGTCGGCTTCCAGTGCAACACCGCCTGGACCGGTCATCGCCAGCTTGTCTATCATCACATTGCCGGTGATGATCATGCCAAGCTCACCATGGGCCCAATAGCGGTATAGCGAATACAGGGCCTCGCCCGGGAGACACGCATAGCTGGCCATATTTTCTTCCATCGCCGCCTTTACCACACGGTTTTTCAGGGTAATACCATTGGAGAGCGTAACGGGAGAAAACACAGAAGACGACATGCATAAGCCTCGGACAACAAAAAAGCGCGCATACTTTAAAGGTAATCAGCAATAAATGCACCTGTTGCGGCGCAATTTTGAAAATCAGTGATTTAACATCACTAAGGTTGTGTTATACTTAAAGTTCTCCTCGGGGCTGATTAGGATTCGACAGGATCTAGGAAGCTGGAGGTGCATGCAGAGGTGCGGATTGCCTCTTAAAAAATCCGCTTTAAATAGTCGCAAACGACGAAAACTACGCACTAGCCGCTTAATAACCGGTATAGGCCCTTCCACCACAGCTTTGTTTGCTAGCGTGGATTCGGAAGGTCATATAAGCAAACTAGCGAGGGAAACTCTCCTGAGGTTGAACCGCGAAATAGTATCAGGACAGCTACCAGGAACCCTGTTTGTTGGGGTCCAAAGTAGTTAAATAAAAAACAAACTAAGCATGTAGTACCAAAAGTAGACATTTTCTGGACGCGGGTTCAAATCCCGCCAGCTCCACCAAATAAAATAACCCTGTGCCGCGAGGCATAGGGTTTTTTGTTATTTATTCCACCATAAGGTTAAAGCAGGCTCAGCGTGACACGCTAAGCCTGCCGCTGGTTAAAAACTTCCGCTGGAATTTACACTGCCACTGGCCGGTGTGGTCACCGAATTATTGGCGCCCCCCTGCCAGACCACCGCGCCTGAATCCCGTTTAATACATTTCCATTCAACCGTCGTGTTGGCGGGCAAATCATTCACGGTGCCTGTCCAGGTTGGGTATGCAGTGGCGCTCAGCGGGGCCGCCTTAGTGGTGTCCCAGTTGCCTAACTCAGCAATGTTCCCCACTACATACACATTTTGCCCCCATACCGTGGTGCCGTTATTACAGGTGAAATTCACGGCGGCGCTGGTGCTGGCCCGTGCTAGTACCACGGCACCGTAGGCAGGAATGTGCACGTTGCTGATTGCCGTTGCCACGCCCTCACCGCGCGAGGCCTCTGGCACACCACCCAGATTGAACTTGCTCCAGCTGGTATTGGCAACCTCCAGGTAGGTACCGCTAACCCCAACATCATAGTTGTACCATGTGGTAGGGCCTAAGTTCATGACCACCACGTATTTTCCGCCGTCACGACTGAAGGCGGCCACGCGGTTGTCATTATGAATATGTGTGACCACGCTGTCGGCCGAGGCAAGCGTCTGCGGATCCCCTGCTCTGATGTCATTCATTTTACGATACCACGCCAGGATCTTAGCCCGCCCGGCATCCGTCTCATAAGCACTCAGCGGCAAGCGATCATCCCACCAGTCAATGTGAAACTGAGTGGTTTCGCCGCCTTCCTGGCCCATAAATACCATGGGGGTCCCGCGGGCCATAATGGTGCCAGTTAAAGAGAGCTGGTTCATCTCCCAGCCTTTGCCGTCACGCCCGCGCCTGGCAATACGATCATCCGTATTGCCTACTTCGTCATGAGATTCGGTGTAAACCGTGGCGTCCTGCCACCCATCCCCAAAGTGTCCGAACACCGGCCATAAATTGTCCAGGTGGCCGCCGGTGAGCACGGCTTTAAAATTATCATGAAAGGTATCGGTCCATTGACTGTCCATCGGCGCATGGGCGGTGCCAGCCACGGTAGAGCCAGCATCATCCGCGGTGATCCCCCACCAGTCAGGCAGTTCTTCGGCGGTAAACCAGATATTCGGATCTTCACTTTTTACCGTCCCGTACAGCTCGCGCAAAAAGTCCCAGCCGCCACCGTCGCCCGATTGGGTAATGTAGCCACTAAAGTCATTATGGATGGTGTTGGTATGGTCGAACCGAAAGCCGTCAATGTTGAATTCGCGGGCCAGATACAACACATTCTGAATAAGGAAGTGTTTAGCGACGTCGTTATTGAAGTTATATAACGGGCCCCACACCGTATCGCCGTCAGCATACGTCGTGTTATTCACGGTATAAAGAATATTATCGCCAATACCCAGGTGGTTAAATTCTAAGTCCAGGATCACGGCCATGCCCTGCTGGTGTGCTTTATCGACGAGCGCTTTTAACGCGTCAGGCCCACCGTAGGAAGATTCCACCGCGTAGAAAAACGAGGGGTTGTAACCCCAGCTCAGCGCACCTGCGAATTCATTGACCGGCAGCAGCTGAATAGCGGTAGCGCCGGTTTCACTCAGGTAGTCGTTGGTGCCGTCGCCATCGAGTTCTTCGGTGACTTCGTCAAGCGGCGATTTGCCGTTGCGGTCAGTAAAGCGCAGCGGGTGAAGCTGGTAAATATTCAGCGCACTCTGCTCAGGCCGTGACCAGTTTGCAGAAGCCCACTGATAGGCATCACTGAGATAAATTCGTGACATGCCGGTAGATAAGTTGGAGTTGGTCACCCAGCGCGCGGCAGGATCCTGAAATGTGCGCTGCTCTCCGTCTCGGGTTAGCATGAAGCGGTAATGATCACCGTGGGCCGGTGCCCGTGCAAAACTGCTGTCCGTGCCTTTAAACCACCAGAATTTGCCATCGGGCGTGCGCGTCATCGCAACGGCACCGGCTTGTCCGTTGGTGAAGTCGCCGTACAGTTTAACCTGGGTGTCACCCGGCTTAGTATGCAAAATGGCATACCAGTTGTTCCCTTCCTTGTACACACCTGGGGCACGCTCCCAGATGGCCTGCTCGTCTCCCTCCAGCCATGCATCGGCCTGAGCCACCATACCGGTGAGCAGTAAACACGCAGTAATAAGCAGACGCCAGCTGCTTATCTGCGTCAAGGCAGTTCTCATGCCTTTGATGTGAAAATAACTCTGCATATGTATTCCTGTCTATTTGATATAGCCCTAACAGGGCGTTAACCAAACATTAACAATTAACTTGGTAAACGTGACAGGAACGCCCGGTGAATACGTATGCAACTGGTCTTACATGATTAATGCCAGCGGTGAAAAACCGCCGTTTTGCTGCAGAAGGATGCGGTAAACATTGCAGTGAGGTTGGGTGGATCAGGCACTGGCGATACGGTTACGCCCCTCTGCCTTGGCTTTGTACAGCGCCCGGTCAGCATTGGTGAGTAACGAAGTGCCTAATAACTCGTTGCTGCAGCGGCGTGTGGCAATGCCAATACTTACCGTGAGCAGCCCGTTAGCAGGCGAATGCGTGAAGGGGATCGCCAGACCGGCAATCGCTTCCATAATTTGTTCCGCGACATAATGTCCCTGCTCAAAGTTGGTATCAGGCAGGATCACTGCAAACTCTTCTCCGCCGTAGCGGGCTGCAAGATCATCGGCCCGCTTACAGCACTGGGCAAGCGCACTGGCCACTGAGCGTAACGCTTCATCGCCGACCCCATGACCATAGGTGTCATTAAACTGTTTGAACAAATCCACATCAACCATCAGCAAAGAAATAAATTTGCCGCGGCGAATGCCACTTTTTACGGCCTTTTCCAGACAGTCGTCGAACTGCCGACGATTTGCTATGCCGGTGAGGCCGTCGGAATTAGCCTGGTACACCAACTGTTTGTTGGCGTCTTCAAGCTGTTGCGTCAATTGCTGCAGTGTAAGACGGTTAGCGACACTTTGCAGGGTGTTTGAA
The DNA here is from genome assembly GCA_052032275.1 of Alteromonas sp. Taxonomy (GTDB): domain Bacteria; phylum Pseudomonadota; class Gammaproteobacteria; order Enterobacterales; family Alteromonadaceae; genus Alteromonas. Next base: position 4,359 of record JBPEWW010000218.1, read on the forward strand.
AGCATTTCGCCAATGAGTTTCAGATAACGTATATCATGCTCGCGCCATTCGTAAGTGCTGCCAACGCTGTCACAGCCTACAAAACCGTAAAGCTCATCCCCCAGATGCACCGCCACACATAATACCGAGCGAATGCGTTCACGCTGAAACTCAACCCGTTCAGCACCCGCCTCATCAGGTAACTCATCAACATTGCTCACGCAAAATACGTGCTGTTGCTTAATTGCCGCCGTGAAGTAAGGTAGCTCTTCCACCGGCATATTTTGTAGCTCATCTTTGTAGGGGGTTACCCCGGGTGCCACCCATTCGTGCGTGTTACTCATTTTCTGTTTGTTGGCTGAAAACTGAAACAGATAACAGC
>JBPEWW010000219.1:0-2487 GCA_052032275.1 Alteromonas sp.
GTGGGTACCGGCAGGTGCCTGCGTTAGCCTGGCTGTCAGCCGTATTTACGTGAGGTCGTGACATAAGGGGCGGGGTATCAATTCGCAGGCAAGGTGCAATACGGCAAGAACGGGCCTTGCCGTATTGGTGCTGGCTAGCCAGGGGGCTGGTGACAGCCCGCCTGTGGCGTGTTACTTGGGCTGTCAGCTTTTGGCTTTAGCCGCGAAGGTTTCAACTTCCGACCATACGCGCAGGATATTGCCACTTAGGATTTTCTTAATATCACTTTCGCTGTAATCCCGGTCCATCAGACCCTGTACCAGATTGGGAAAGTCAGACACGTCTTTTAAGCCTTCAGGCAATGAGTCACCCACGCCGTCGTAATCGGAACCAATACCCACGTGGTCAATGCCAATTAAGTTAACCACGTGATCGATGTGATCCAGTACTTCACTAAGGGTTGAGTAGGGATACGGATTCTCTTCACGGTACGTGGCTTCAAAATTCGCCAGTTTAGGGCTGTCTGCCCCTTCCGTTTTTATAATTTGATTACGTGCCTGCGACATGCCCGCGCGCCATTGTCTGGCCTCTTTGGTGACAAAACCAGAGCCAAAATTAATCATGATCACGCCGCCGTTTTCACCCAGCTTTTTCACCATATCATCATTCATATTCCGCTCGAACCCGGGGGTAAACTTACGCAGCGAGGAGTGCGACGCAATCACCGGCGCCTGGGTGAGTTCGATTACCTGATAAAACGCATCGTCAGAAACATGGGAAATATCGATCAACATGCCAATATTGTTCATTTCGGCAATCAGCGCTTTACCGAACGGGCTCAGGCCATTCCACTGGCGACGTAAATCATAGGAAGAGTCGCTGATGTGATTGGACTGTGAGTGGGCCAGCGTGATGTAGCGGATCCCCCGTTCGTAGAAATGATGCAGATTAGCCATGTCACCCTGAATAGGCGAGCCGTTTTCCATGCCCATAGGCAATGAGATCAATCCCTGCTTAAAATGCTCGCGTACGTCGCTGACCGAGCGGGCAATAGCAAATTTGTCCGGTGCCCGGGCAACGATGGCTTCTACCGAGTCAATCAGCATGTGCGCCAGCTGCGTTGACTGCGGGGAGTTATCCATGCTGGCCGGCACGTACACTGACATGAACGGCGCATTCAGCCCCCCTTCAATCGCGCGGGGATAATCAAAGTCACCGTCTTCGGTGGCTTGCGTGACATCCACCCACTTTTCGTTAACCCGGTAGGGCACATCAATATGGCCATCCACGATAATCGTTTGTCTGGCTAATGCTTTTGCTTTGTCTGAGGCATTGATGGTCGCGCTGTGTGCGTTACCCGCCGCCAGCGTCAGGGTTACTGCAAGGGCAGTCAATGAATGTTTCATGGTGTCACAGATTCCCGGTGAGTAGAGAAAAATCAGAATAGCTACTCTACCAGTTCGGTAACGGTTAACAACTCCCTGTTTATTGTGTGCGAACAACGACATGGGAAGGGGGCGGGAAATATTTTGCATAAAGGGGTGTTAGTACCTTGTAATAAAATCTTAAAACTTGGTAAGGTGTCTGCCACGTGACTTGTCACTGTAATTGCGGGATACTGCCCGCCGCACCCTGCCAGAGTAACTAGGGGGTGCAGGTATTAATCTCCGTGGTACCCATTTTCTTTTTACACCCTGGTGATTCGAATTGGCGTTGCAATCGCTGCACGCTGAGGACGTTTTTTAGAGGGACTGCTTTCTTGAAGCGCATTACCGGGATGGGTTCCCACCAACAACAAACAACGAGTAAGAGTTATGGCGATCAACTACATACCGCTAGATAAAGAAAAACATAAAGACACTAAAGTGGCGGTGAACAACACGTTCAAGTATGCCAAGAAAACCCACCTGGCTGCGGCAACCATTAAAGAGTTTGCACAGCTGGCCAGCACAATGCCCATTGTATTTATCAAAGATCCAAATAATGACCGCTATCACGTAGTGGCAATGCTGGGTATGGAGCAAAGCCAGAACCTGTTTTTAAACGGGGAGCGCTGGGAAGGGCCTCATGTGCCAATGAACATTCTGCGTTATCCTTTCGATGTGCGTCCGGACGGTGAAAAACTGGGTGTATACATTGATGAAAACTCAGAGATGCTGAGTGACGAAGGTCAGCCCCTGTTCACTGAAGCCGGTGAGCCCAGCGACTTTCTGAAGAACCGTCAACAGTTTCTTGCCGATCTTGCCAACAGCGAAATGATGACCCAGCGCTTTGTGAAGCAGGTTATTGAGCTGGAACTGCTTGAAGAAGTGCAGATTCGTCTGACTTACGAAAATGGTCAGCAGCGCAACGTGACGGGTATGCTGAGCATCAACGAGAAAAAACTGCTTGAGCTGCCGGAAGAGAAAGTGCTGGAGTTGCACAAATCAGGCTTCCTGGGTGCGATGTATGCAGTAATGTTATCGCTGGGCCAGCTGAACCGTCTGGTAGAACTGTCAAACGGTACT
>JBPEWW010000022.1:0-3050 GCA_052032275.1 Alteromonas sp.
CAGTTTCGCCCGGTGTCATGTCCTGACTGGAGAAGTAGGCCGCCAGATCCTGCATATCCTGTTCAGACAACGGGGCCGCCATGCCATTCATCACTGCATTATTGCGTCCTTCTTCACCGCCTGTCTCGGAGGCCAGTTTGAATTCCTGCAGCTGTTTTACCAGATAACCCGGGTGTTGGCCGGCAATCTTCGGGTTCATTTCTATCATGCTGTTACCATCCGGCCCGTGGCATGCCGCGCAAACCGCAGATTTCTCTTTTCCTGCCTCTGCGTCACCTTTAGCGGCAGCTGTGGCGGACAAACCTAAAGACATACAGACCAACAAACAGAGTTTTTTCATAATCAATCTCTTAAAAAGGAACCAACGGCTAGCGTGATATACGTGATATCATGCGTATTTTACACATTTACTGCGCCAGAAAAACCTATTCCATGATAAAACTATGGTTTTACACCTATTTATCACAGAGCAGGTGTTCATAGATCTAGACAAAAGGTAGACACAGCAAGGCCATGACATATTTTACCAACGCCAAGTTTCAAATGAGTGCACCAGATATCAGCCACTTGCAGCAGGACGATGGTATCGAGGTGGCATTCGCTGGCCGCTCGAATGCGGGCAAATCCAGTGCGCTCAATACCCTTACCCGCCAAAAAAATCTCGCCCGCACCAGTAAAACGCCGGGCCGCACGCAAATGATCAATGTGTTCGAGTTAGATGAGCATCGACGCCTCGTTGATTTACCGGGGTACGGGTTTGCGCAGGTACCGCTGGCCATGAAGAAAAAATGGCAGAAGTCGCTGGGGGAGTATCTGCAGAAACGAGAGAACCTGCGGGGACTGGTGGTGTTGATGGACATACGTCACCCGTTTAAGGATTTGGACCAGGAGCTGATTTATTGGGCGGTCAGCGCAAATTTACCGGTGCTGGCGCTGTTGACCAAGTCTGACAAACTGAAAGCCGGGAAACGCAAGGCCCAGTTACTGATGGCCCGGGAAGCGGCACTGGCGTTCTGTGGGGATGTGACCGTGCATACCTTTTCGTCGCTGAATCGCCAGGGGCTGCCTGAACTGGAACAGGTCCTGTCTGCCTGGCTGGGGCTAGAGGATTAACTGTACACAAAATAAAAATGCCCCGTCAGGTGACAGGGCAAAAGGACTGAGAGAAAACACATAAACCATCTATAAGAACCCGCAACGGAAAATTAGTTCCGCAATGCTGCCCGTTTTTTTTTCCGCGCGGGCGCGCCAGCACCGTTTCACGCAGCACAATTAAATTTCAGACATAAAAAAACCCCGGCAAATGCCGGGGTTAAAGCAAAGGTTTGAAAACAGCTTTCTCACCTCTGTACCCTACGCTTGCTAGGGTAACGTAGTGCAAAAAAAAGGCAAGAAAAATTGTAATTAAATTACCAAAAAGAGGGCAATACTGCCTCTTTTTGGTGCGGTTATTGTAATGAAATTACCTTCTAATGGGCCTCATCCCAGTTCTTGCCCCGGCCGGCCTCAACTAACAACGGCACTGATAAGGTAGCCGCCTGTTCCATCAGCTCGGTAATGCGCGCCGTATGGGCATCCAGTGAGGCCGTCTTAATTTCAAAGACCAGCTCATCGTGCACCTGCATCATCATCGAGACGTCAGCATGGGCCTCCTGGCGTATCCAGTCATCCACTTTGATCATGGCCATTTTTATGATGTCGGCGGCGGTGCCCTGCATGGGCGCATTGATAGCGGCCCGTTCGGCCCCCTTGCGGCGCGCCCCATTGCTGGCTTTAATGTCCGGCAAATACAGTCTGCGGCCGAATACGGTTTCGACATACCCTTTCTGCTTCGCCAGTTCCCGGGTGTTGTCCATATATTCAAGAACACCGGGATAGCGTTCAAAATACAAATCCATGTATTTCTGGGCATCATGACGAGGAATATTCAGCTGCTTGGCCAGCCCAAACGCTGACATGCCGTAGATCAGCCCGAAGTTAATGGCCTTGGCACTGCGGCGCTGTTCAGCGGTGACCTCATCCAGAGCCACGCCAAATACTTCTGATGCGGTGGCCCGGTGGATATCCTGACCCTCAGAAAAGGCGGTCAGCAAGCCTTTGTCTTTCGACAGGTGCGCCATGATCCGCAGTTCTATCTGCGAATAGTCGGCAGCCACAATGGTGTATCCCTCCCGGGGAACAAATGCCTGCCTGACCCGCCGGCCTTCTTCATTGCGGATGGGTATGTTCTGCAGATTGGGATCGGTTGATGATAACCGCCCCGTGGCCGTCACAGCCTGATGGTATGAGGTATGGACGCGACCGGTACGATGATTAATCATCTTGGGCAGCTTGTCGGTGTAGGTGTTTTTTAGCTTGGTCATGCCGCGATATTCCATGATCTTATGCGGCAGCGGGTAATCCAGGGCCAGTTCCTGCAATACCTCTTCGGAGGTAGAAGGGGCCCCTTTTGGGGTCTTTTTAATGATCGGCAGCTCCATCTTTTCAAACAGGATGTGCTGCAGCTGCTTGGTGGAACCCAGATTAAAGGTTTCGCCGGCTTCTTCGTGCACGGCTTTTTCCAGCTTATCAATGCGGCTGGCGAGATCCTGACTCTGCTGTGCCAGTTGCTGACTGTCAATTAACACGCCTAGTTGTTCCATCCGGGCCAGAATACTGGCTACCGGCATTTCGATATCGGTCAGCAAAGCTTTCAGCGCCGGTTCAGCCTGAATTTTCTCCCATAACACCAGGTGTAACCGCAGGGTAATATCAGCATCTTCGGCGGCGTAGGGGGCGGCGTCTTCCAGGTCTATCTGGTTAAAAGTAAGCTGTTTGGCACCTTTACCGGCAATGTCCTCAAAATGGATGGTCTTGTGACCCAGGTACGCCAGCGCCAGCGAATCCATATCGTGACGGGTAGCGGTGCTGTTCAGCACGTAGGATTCCAGCATGGTGTCAAACGCAATCCCATCAAGGGTGATGTCATAATTCGCCAGCACATTTTTATCGTATTTGAGGTGCTGGCCGACTTTTTTCACATCCGCGCTCTCCAGCAGCGGCTTGAGCGT
>JBPEWW010000220.1:0-4685 GCA_052032275.1 Alteromonas sp.
CCACGACCGGAAGTTTACACGCCAGCGGGTTGGCATTAATTGAATGACACCCAAGCAGCTGAGTGGCCTTTTCTTCACTGGCAATGGTCAGCGGAGCGGCAACACAGTCAAGTTTTTCGGCCTTCACAGTATTGAGGGTGTGATCGGCCCGTAATACCAGTGCCACCCAGGTGTCGCTGTCAGTCTCGTCACTGTGGCCTTTGACTACAGTAACCGTGAGCGCCTGACCGGCTTGCTTACCCTGCGCAGTATAAAACGCCTCAAGGCTGGTGGTGTTGTCTTTGGTGTGGGTACTGACCGGTTCGCCAGATGGGGTCTGCGCTGCGGGGGCCTGTGCCGGAGCCATCTCGACGTTAGCGGCATAGCCTGAGCTGTCAGAGAACGCTATGGCGTCTTCCCCTGACTCGGCAAGGACATGAAATTCATGCGAAACACTGCCACCGATGGCGCCTGAGTCGGCGATCACGGCACGATAGTCCAGCCCCATCCGTTCAAAAATGCGGCAGTAGGTGTCATACATCACCTCATAGGTCTTTGCCAGGCAGGTCTCGTCCAGGTGGAAGCTGTATGCGTCCTTCATAGTGAATTCGCGGCCACGCATGATACCGAAACGGGGACGCACTTCATCGCGGAACTTAGTTTGAATCTGGAACAGGTTAAGGGGCAGCTGCTTATAGCTGTTCACCTCGTTGCGAACCAGTGACGTGATCACTTCTTCGTGGGTTGGGCCGAGCACGAAATCCCGCTGCTGGCGGTCTTTCACACGCAATAATTCCGGGCCATATTCGTCCCAGCGACCGGACTCCTGCCACAGGTCGGCAGGCTGTACCACCGGCATAAGCACCTCTACGGCACCGGCACGGTTCATTTCGTCACGCACGATGTCGGCGACTTTGTTCAGCACCCGCAAGCCAGAGGGCAGCCAGGTGTACAGACCGGATGCCAGTTTGCGGATCATGCCAGCCCGGATCATCAATTGGTGGCTGATCACTTCAGCTTCGGCAGGGGTCTCTTTTTGCGTCGACAGTAAATAGTTGCTCGTGCGCATTGCGAGTGGATTCCTTGTAACAATTTTAAAATTTTGCGTATTCTAGCCCTTACGCCCGGTCAAAAAAAGGAAAATGACACGGGCGGTACGTATTCAGCTGTGCGAGTTACCGGGCGGCTCAATGCGTAGCACTTCTACATTACCTTGGGTCACCCGCCAGCTGATGTCACAGTGGTATAGCATCACTTTATACACCTTAGGGTCGTTTGCCAGTTTCTGGCGATAAGCCGGCCGCGGATCCTGCTGCAACACGCTGCTCAGTAAGGCGCGAAAGTCCGGGTGTTGCAGGCTTAATGCGTCGGCAACATCTGCGGCATTAGCGTGAAAATGCACCGGTCGTGCAGGTAACGGGGCGTAGCTATCGAGCTTGTCCCGGGCAGCACTGACAGCATCCGCATAAGCCAGATAGGGTTTGATGTCGATGATAGGGGTGCCATCCAGTAAATCCACACCTGAGACAAAGAGTTGTACCTGCCCCTCGTGATGCCGCCATCCCTCATTTTTAACCACCGACATGCCAATGCTGTTTGGCCGGTGGGTACTGCGGGAGGCAAACACGCCCATGGTCGCGTTGCCGCCCAGGCGGGGGGCTTTCACGGCAGGCTTCCAGCCCCGCGCCAGAGTCTCGTGAAAAACAAATAACAGCCACAGGTGAGAATAGTCTTCAATACCTTTAAATACCCGTGGATCGGCCATGTCTTCCGTGAGAGTGATACAGCCCCGGGCATGAGTGAGCGCTGACTGACGGGGAATAGCAAATTTCTGCTGAAATGGAGTGGCAATGCGGCCAATAGGGTTGAGCGAATAGGTGTGGGCTGTCATGGTAGCGAGATTAACACTAAGAATTTTATGGTTAGTGTCCCATTTGTAGGGGTTGCAAGGCAACTGCGCGTATGCTGAGACTGTACAGTCTGCAGGGCTGCCCACGGTACCGAAACTAAATGCTTGTTTGCCGCGCACGGGTACGCGCAGCAAATGATTGAATTTTCCGCCTGTGACACTATATTAACTGCGCCGGCGCTGGCGGCCGGCCGATGATTCTGGTGAAGACGGTAACCATCAGAACAACCACAGTGATCGTATTAGGAAGCTTATGATCTCAGTACACAATCTTTCCAAATTTTTCGACCAGTTCAGGGCGGTTGACGATCTGACGTTTGATATCCGGCCCGGTGATATCGTGGGGTTTTTAGGGCCTAATGGGGCCGGCAAGTCGACGACGATGAAAATGCTGACCGGTTTTCTGACGCCCTCAGAGGGCAGCATAGAGATCAACGGGCAGAATATTGCCGAGCACAGAAAAGCTACCCAGCAACAGATTGGCTATCTGCCCGAAGGCGCGCCTGCGTATGGCGATATGACCGTATATCAGTTTCTGCACTTTATTGCCAACATCCGAAATTTGCGTGGTAAAGACAAGCAACGCAGAGTCGCGGCGGTGGCAGACCGTCTGGAGCTGCACAGTGTGCTTAACCGGCCGGTTGAAAACCTCTCCAAAGGATTTAAGCGGCGGGTAGGCCTTGCGCAGGCGATTATCCACGACCCTGCCATACTCATTCTGGATGAACCCACCGATGGTCTGGATCCGAATCAGAAGCACCAGGTGCGGGAACTCATTCAGGGTTTATCGGAAGAAAAGACCGTGATTATTTCCACGCATATTCTTGAAGAGGTGGCGGCGGTGTGCAACCGGGTCATGATTATTGCCCGCGGTGCGCTGCAGTTTGATGATACACCCGCTGCATTGCAACAACGCTCCCGTTTCTATCAGTCTGTCAGTTTAACGTTAAGTTATGCCGCTGATATTTCCGGACTGGCCGAGCTGGACGGGGTGGCTGATATGGAGGTCAATCGTAAAACCGGCCGGGTTACGCTGTTTCCCGAATCAGGGCAGCCTATATTGCCACAAATAACCGAGCACATTCAGCTGCGCCGCTTACCGGTGGAAGACTTGCATGTGGAGCAGGGACGGCTGGACGATGTATTTCGCGACATAACGATGCAACGGGAGGTGCGCGGATGAGAAATATCTGGCTCATTGCCCGCCGCGAATTTAGCAGTTTTTTTGCCACACCGGTGGCCTACGTATTTATTGCCATCTTTCTGGTATTAAATGGCATCTTCACTTTTTTCATTGGCAACCTGTTCGAGCGTGGGCAGGCAGATCTGTTGCCGTTCTTCAACTTTCACCCCTGGCTGTACTTGTTTCTGGTACCGGCCATTGCGATGCGAAGCTGGGCAGAAGAGCGCAAGTCTGGCACCATCGAGCTGCTGATGACCCTGCCAATCAGTGTGGGTGAAGCTGTGGCAGGTAAATTTCTGGCCGCCTGGGCCGTGCTGGCGCTGGCGCTGGCGCTGACGTTCCCGTTATGGCTGACGGTGACCTATCTGGGCGCTCCGGACCACGGCATCATTATCGCCGCCTACCTGGGCAGCTGGTTAATGTCGGGAGCATTTCTGGCCATCAGTATGTGCATGTCAGCGCTCACCAAAAACCAGGTGGTCGCGTTCATTCTGGCCATTGTTGTGTGTTTTCTGTTTGTGGTCAGTGGCTCAAACATTGTGCTGGATGCGTTTCAGATGTGGGCCGGTAATGCGGTAATCGATACTGTGGCCTCGTTCAGCTTTTTGTCGCATTTCGAGGCCATGGCAAAAGGGGTGCTGGCGATGAACGATGTGGGCTATTTCGTCATCGCCATTGGTGTCTGGTTATACGCCAGCCTGATCATTATCGAACAGAAGAAGGCAGACTGACATGATGAAAAAACTTTCGGTATTTCTCAGCGTCGCGCTGCTGATCATTCTGTTTGTCGCGCTGGTGGTAGTCAACAACCAGGTCCTGAGTCAGTTTCGGGCTGACCTGACCGAGAATGAGGTATACTCCCTGTCTGCAGGCAGTAAAGCGGTGCTAAACGAACTGGAGGAACCGGTTACGCTGTATTTTTTCTTTTCTGATACAGCGTCGAAAGGGATGACTGGCCTGCGTAACTATGCCAACCGGGTGCAGAGTCTGCTGGAGGAGTATGAGCAGGCCTCAGGGGGCAAGGTTAATCTGACAGTAGTGGACCCGGAACCCTTTTCTGAGGCGGAGGACCAGGCCACCCGGTTTGGACTGACCGGCGCGGCCATCGGCGCAGTCGGAGACACTGTGTATTTCGGGCTGGCTGGCACCAACACCCTGGATGACCAGTTTACAATCGGCTTTTTTGACCCGCAAAAAGAGCAGTTTTTAGAGTATGAAATCAGTAAGCTGATTTACCAGCTTAGCGATCCGGATCCGGTGACCCTGGCACTGGTCACCTCCTTGCCGGTGACCGGCGGGCAAGACCCTATGACCGGTCAGTACCGCCAGCCCATGGTCATTTACGAGCAACTCAGTCAGCTGTTTAATGTGGAGGTGGTGACTGCCGACGCACAAAGCCTACCGGTCGACACCGATGTGGTGATGCTGGCGCACTCCACCGGCCTGAGTGAGTCGCTGACCTATGCCATTGACCAGTTTGTAATGAACGAAGGCCGGTTGCTGGCATTTGTAGACCCCCACTTTGAATCCGATCCACTGGCTGCCATGGGAGCGATGCAGGCCAACGCCTCTGACAGCTCGCTGCTGCGCGCCTGGGGAATTAACCTGGCCGAA
>JBPEWW010000221.1:0-2198 GCA_052032275.1 Alteromonas sp.
GAGTGCCAGACAGCAACTGATCAGTACCGCTGCCAGGTTGACGCGCTTTCTTTGCAAACGTTTTCCACTTAATGCGATGATCGCCACCGCAGTAGCAAGAAAGCTCACGGCGGTGTTGGGCGCCATCCTGCCAGGATGGGAGGTATTGGTCACTATCGAGTGTGTCTGAAAGAACTCATCTAAATGCAGATTAACGCCAGCGATATACTGAATGAGGGTCAGTCCGGCCATAACACCGATGGCGGCAGCCACCCACCTGGCCAGCCGGTAGCGCGCTGTTTGCAAACACACACCCGCAATACTGATGCCGACAAAACCCAGTGCCGTATTAAACTGCATGGGCACAAAGTGTGGGTTGATTTGAACCAGCGCAGGGATGTTCAGCCACCAGCCTATCATCACCAGCGCGCCGGTCAGACCTGTGACGCAAAACCATGCGCCGATATGCAAACCCGGTTGCATCCATGTTTGCCGATTTTGCACTGAACGCCACATACCGGCGGGAATCTTTCCCATCTGCTCGTCCATCGTATTACCTCATGTGCACGTCACGAAAGCGTCTCATTAACTGTTTGGCGGGGCCCTCCGGGATACCCGGTTCATCGTGTGACAAGCAGGGTGACAAAAAGTCCGAGCTGGTGCCCGGCGTTGACTGATCTAACAGCCGGTATGCCATGGCCCAGTTGCTAAAATCACGTTTGGGCACAGCATCTTTTAGCAGCACCTCAATGCGGGAATGTCGCGGGTCGCTCATTATTTTGGCAAGTGTCGCCTCAACCCTCTCGGCCGTTCCTTCCAGCACCTGCATGAACGCACCCTGGGTGTACAAGAGCATGCCGGTGATGCCGTGCAAGGTATTGTTACGCCGTGAAATGGCCAGAATATCATCAACGACGGCCGGCGAAATTTCCCTTCGCGCTGTACTGGTATACACAAGCTGAATGACATTTTGGGTGTCGGCGCTCTTAGCCGGCACCGTGTTTTCTTGCTGAACAGGCATAGTTTCAACAACGTATTCAGAGACTTAAATTCTGATAAAATTAGTTGTGATATGGTCAAACCGCAAGGTAACAGGTGCAGTTATTTTACTGCTGCCGGCGAAATCGGATTCTTTCGGAGTGTAACGGTGCTGTTTTTGACTAATTCGCCGCTTAATTCACGTCGCTGGCTTGGAAGGTGAACTGGATACCCTGACACGCGGTAAAAAGCAGTAGCGATAACGTGTGTCATCGTCTAGGTTAAGCAAATGAACTCATACGGGGTACTAAGAATGAAAAAACTAGCAAAAACAGGAATTGCATTGCTAACCACGCTGGTTTGTCTGTCAGGGCAAGTCCACGCCGAAGCGATAAGCTCGGCTTCGGTTATGCAGGAGCAATCGGTCCAGTTCACCAAACAACAGCTTGTCACGCTGGTCAACCGGGAAGATGTGCAGGACAGGCTGATCAGTCTCGGTGTCGATAAACAGCATGCGATTGCCCGTATTAACGCAATGACACCCGGTGAACTGTCGCAACTGAATGAGCAGCTTAATGATGCGCCTGCCGGCGGCATTGTCGGCGCTATCGTCACCGTCTTTGCCATAATTGCAGTACTCGACTTACTGGGTGTGACTGACGTGTATTCGTTTATCCGCCCAATCAATAGCTGATATGCAGCTAACTTTGTACAAAGCCTGCCTGCTGGCGGGCTTTTTTCTCATGCTGGCTGGTTGTCAGGCCACACCCCAGACTGACAGGCTGACTGACCGGCCCCCTGCAAGCCTTCCCGCTGCGCATTACATTAGCGAGGTTCCTTTTACCGCCCAGCAGCAATACTACTGTGGCCCGACCACGCTTTCAGAGGTGTTTGGCTACCACGGGCAGCAAATCGCCCCTGAGGCTATTGCCCCCACGCTGTTTATTCCTGGACGTGAGGGCAGTCTGCAATTGGAAATGGTTAGCGCCACCCGACAGTTTGGTTTTTTACCCTACACCGAACAAGGCACTCTGCCCCGTTTACTGCAGCTTGTCAGCGCTGACATCCCGGTGATCGTGTTTCAGAACTTATCGGTGGCCTGGCTGCCCCAGTGGCACTACGCGGTGATCATTGGCTACGATCTGCATGCCGCTACTGTAACATTGCACACGGGCGTCACCCCCGATTACACCATGCCGATGACCGTGTTTGAGCGCACCTGGGCCAGAGGCAATCACTGG
>JBPEWW010000222.1:0-4272 GCA_052032275.1 Alteromonas sp.
AAAATGCAGGCGCGCAGTGCGGCGCTGCAGGTTATTCGTGAGCGCAGCTTCACCAGTGTCTTTTATGAGGCGCCGCGCCGGATCCTGGAGACAGTGAAAGCCATGGATGACCAGCTTGGCGATCGACATATCGTGATCGCCAAAGAAATTTCCAAAGCATTTGAAACCTATGTCAGCGGCACACCGGCAAAGGTGAAAGCATGGCTGGAAGCCGATGCGGTGCATCAGAAAGGCGAGTTTGTCGTGATGGTCGCCCCGGCGCCCGTCGCGGAGGACGCATTGCCGCCGGAGGCCGTGTCGCTACTGAAAGTACTGGCTGGCTACCTGCCGCTGAAAAAAGCGGCGGCGATCGTCGCGGAGCATTACTCACTGAAGAAAAACGCGCTGTACCAGGCCGGGCTGGAGGCCAAGCAAGCGGGTGACGACCAGTAAGCTGCGGCGGCAGGAGGGGCTCGCCGTGCGGGGCGGACCCGGATTTCCTTAGCGGTTGCGGACAGGTGATCTGGTGGGGCGGGAATTGACTATCCATTGGCAAAGCCGTTAACGGAGGCAACCACAATGAAGCAGCATGAATTGCGAATTGAAATGAAAGACGGTAAATGGATGGTCGATATCTTTACCGACAAGAATGACGATGGGGTGTTTGATTTAATTAGCCCGAATACCAGCACCGAGGTGTCGCTGGCCGATGAGCACATGTACGGATTTCGCTACAATCTGAGCGCGCCCGCGAACACCGGATTTAAGATTTTCCTGGATGACAAGGTCATCGCTGAAGGGGAAGTGGATGACTCCGGCATGCTTACCGGCCGCGGGGTGCTATAAGGCGTTGCCCTCACTGCAGGCATTGCTTCACTTCAACAAAAAAACGCTGCCCCACAGGCAGCGTTTTTTGTTTAGCTCGCACCGGTAAAGGCGTGCTTACGATAGCCTTGCTTTGAAGTCGCTGTATTCAAAGTGCCTGATCACATCCAGTTCGCCGTTTTGTCGTAAAATAGCGATAGCCGGATGCTGGACACCGTTGAAAAACGTGGTTTTCACCATGGTGTAATGCATCATATCTTCAAACTGCACCCTGTCGCCGGACTGCAGGGGCGCCGCGAACGAGTAGGTGTCGATGACATCACCCGCCAGGCAGGAGTTGCCACCCAGCTTAATATCATGCGCTAACTCACCGGGCATGCCGGCATGACGGACTGTAGGCCGGTAGGGCATTTCCAGTACATCAGGCATATGGGCCGTAGCCGAGATATCGAGGATCGCAATAGGCCCTTGGTTGTCGACCACATCGACGACTTCGGCGATCAACGGGCCGGTCTGCCATGCCACCGCCGAGCCAGGTTCCAGGATCACATCCAGGTGCGGGTAGCGCGACTTGAACGCACTGAGTGTCTGGATGAGGTGCTCCACATCATAGCCTTCGCTGGTCATCAGGTGGCCACCGCCGAGGTTGAGCCATTTCAGCTCGTTCAGCCAGCCGCCAAACTTCTCTTCGATGGCCTGTAACGTGCGCGCGGTGGCGAATGAGTCACACTCACACAGGTTGTGACAGTGAAAACCCTCAATCCCGGTGAGATCGGTGTCTGCCAGTTCACTGGCCCGTACCCCCAGCCGTGAGCCTGGTGCAGCCGGATCGTACAGAGGCGTGTTCGCTTCCTGATGCTCAGGGTTAATACGCAGGCCCTGCGAGACGCCAGGCAGCGCATCACGGTGGCGCTGCCACTGCGAAAGACTGTTAAAGGACAGGTGATGCACCAGCGGCGCCAGCGCCGCGATCTCACTGTCCTTGTACGCAGGCGCGTAAGCATGCACCTCTTTGCCCATTTCCGCCGCCAGTCTGGCCTCCCAGACTGAACTGGCCGTGGCTCCGTGCAGGTAGGGTTTAATGATGTCGAACGCCGACCACATTGAAAACCCCTTGAGTGCCAGAATGATTCTGGCACCCGACTGAGCCTGCACGTGCTCCATCAGCTTAAGGTTGCGGATTAATTTCTCTTCTTCCAGTACATAACAGGGCGAAGGAATATCCTGACGCTGCGTTAAATCGGTCAAGCGCAAGTCTCCGGATTATTTAGTAAACGGGCTGCTGTCGCATTCCAGTACATGCCAAGGCAGGCCATGCTGGTTGAGCTGCTCCAGGAAGGGGTCAGGATCAAATTGCTCCATGTTCCAGACGCCAGGCTTATTCCAGGTGCCGTTGAGCATCAGCATGGCACCGATCATGGCCGGTACACCGGTAGTATAGGAGACGGCCTGTGCGCCCACTTCCTCGTTAGTCTTGGCATGGTCGCAGTTGTTATACACAAAGATGGTCTTTTCTTTGCCGTCTTTAATACCGGTAATATAAGTACCGATACAGGTCATGCCGGTGTAACCTTCGGCCAGTGATCCCGGGTTAGGCAATACCGCTTTCAAAAACTCCAGCGGAACAATTTTCTGACCCTGGAATTCAACCGGCTCAATGCTGGTCATGCCAATGCCTTCCAGTACCCGCAGGTGGTTAAGGTAGGCATCACCAAATGTCATCCAGAACCGGGCGCGTTTCAGGCTGGGGTAATGCTTAACAATGGACTCCAGCTCTTCATGGAACATCAGGTAAGACGGTCGCACGCCGATATTCTGATAGTCCAGATCTTCACGCACGCTCAGTGGATCGGTTTCTTTCCACTCACCGTTTTCAAAATATTTACCACGCTGGGTAATTTCGCGGATATTAATTTCCGGGTTAAAGTTAGTGGCAAAAGCCTGCCCATGATCACCGCCATTACAGTCAACGATATCCAGATAGTGGATTTCATCGAAATGGTGTTTCGCAGCATAGGCGGTGAATACATTGGTCACGCCCGGATCGAAGCCGCTGCCCAGCAGTGCCATGATCCCTGCCTGCTGGAATTTCTCCTGATACGCCCACTGCCAGGAATATTCAAATTTGGCTTCGTCTTTCGGCTCGTAATTGGCGGTATCCAGATAATGGGTTTTGGTGGCCAGACACGCATCCATAATAGGCAGATCCTGGTACGGTAATGCCAGGTTAATGACCAGATCAGGTTGCACCTTATTAATCAGATCTTCGACCGCCTTCGCGTCGTCAGCATCGACCGCGAAGACGTCTTTAACCCGATCTTTACCGACTTCTTCCTGCAACGCTTCACATTTAGAAACGGTGCGGCTGGCCAGGTATATTTCGTCAAAATACTGCGGCAGACGAGCACATTTTTTAACGGTTACGGCAGCAACACCGCCAGCACCAATTATTAATACGCGAGACATATCAAGGATTCCCATTTGAGCTTGTTAATTTGCGCTGAATGCTAGCAGACAACGCCGAATTGGCAAGCAAAGAGTGCTGCTGCCAAAGTAAAAAGGGTGAGCCAGTTGGGGCTCACCCTGCGGTGTTTCTGTTACCGGCAGGCATGGATGAAATGCCGCCACGGTCAGGCCTGTCAAACACTAGCCGTGAATAGGGGGCGACAATACAATACGGTTGCCAACGCGGAAATACGGGTAAAGCAGCAACGTTTCCCGACCATCAGGATAGGTTGCGGTAATCGCGATAGCATCAAGCTGCTTGTGCTTGTCGGTTTTCACCGTTGCCGCATACACCAGCACGCTGTAGCTGTTGGCATCGGTGGTGGTATCAATGATTCGCCACTGCAGTTGCTCAATGAGGTCGGTGTCGTTTTCCACATGCTCGCTGTCATCGATAAACAGGCAGCCCACTTTATCGTCTTCAAGAAGCGCAGCAAACGGGTAAAACGCGCTGCAGTGTGGCAGCATAAGCTCGCAAAGTTCCAGCGCCCGATGCACCAGAGCCTGTAACGGACCGGGTAAAGATTGTGGTCGATGAATCACACGCCATCTCCAGATGAATAAATGAAAGCGGCGGAAAAAAATCACGTCCGCACGCTGGCTTTCATCATTACAAACGCGTAATGAAGATGATTAGATCACAGTTTTTCTGGCTCCCTGTAAGCCGCCAGTATGGACAGTAATCACGGTACTGCCGGTGGCAAAAGACCGGCTCTCAACCAGGGATTTCAGCGCGTAAAACAGCTTGCCACTGTAAACCGGCTCAACCGGAATGTCACATTCACGGGAGAAGCTGTCACAGAATTCCAGCAGCGGCGCGGGCTGTTTTGCGTAGCCTCCGAAGTGAAAATCATGGTTAACATGCCAGTTATCGCGTGGCGCTGGCAGCAGCCGTTCAACCAGTGATTCCAGATACCCTTCACCTTTGAGTACACCAATGCCGATGGCCCGTTGTGAGCCGGT
>JBPEWW010000223.1:0-3672 GCA_052032275.1 Alteromonas sp.
GTAAGCGGACCGCTGGGGGTCGCTACCACCACCGTCTGAATATTACGGGGCTGCCGACCTGCCTGACTGACATCCAGCGTTTCATTACTGATCACCGGGTAACGGGAGAGCACTGCATTCCCGTACCAGCCATCCTGCTCTTCAAGTGCCGGTGAGGGCACCAGCTCAAATACCGCGCCCGCACAAATGTCTTTTATATCCCGCTCAGTGCTGCGCTCTGAAGGGCGGGTGTCCATTTCCTGTAACAACACGATGTCCGCGCAGGCATCGGCGAGAAAGTTGCCGATGCGTCGATAGTCCTGTTTATTGTCTCTGCCGATACCACTATGAATGTTGTAACTGATTATGCGACACATTCTTCAGCTTCTGCCTTCTCTTTTTGTTGTTTGCGTTCCTGATACCAGCGGGCGAATTTCTGCGAGCCCCAGATCATCAGGCCCCACAGTACAATGCCGCCCGCCATATAACCTATAGTCTGCGGTGACGGATTGCGGAAAATCTGGGTAATAGAATCGCCCACCAGCCCCTTGGCAATCATCGGCGGGCCCATGCCTAAAAACGTGCCCACCAGAAACTGGATAATGCCAATCGAGGAAATACCCGCTACCAGGTTGACCAGACTGAACGGGGCAATGGGCAGCATACGAATGGCCGCCACACCCACAATGCCGCTGGTTTTCAGCTTGGCGTCGAGGGCCTCTACCTTCGGGCCGCCTACTTTTTTCAGTCCGGCGTTGCCAAGCAACTTACCGATGCCAAACAAGGTGGCGGAGCTTAACAGGGCTCCCAGAATGCCGTAAATCGGCCCCCATACAGGGCCGAAAATTGCGGCCACTGCCAGTGACAGTACCGTCACCGGGAAAAATAACAGGCCGCCGATGACATACACCATCAGCACGGTAGGCAGGGCGAAATAGGTGCCCCGGCTCTTTTCCAAAAAGTCATTAATGTTTTCGGCACTGAGCCAGGGGATTGACTGACTGGCCCAGAACATCAGGCCGGCCAGCAACGCTAGCGCAGCAACCCCAAGGGCAATCATAATTGTTCGGCGGCGTGGGTTTTTAGCAGGCATGGCACTCCCGTCAATAGTTGGAATGGATATTAAGGGCTCTTCCGGATCTGACAGTGAGCGATACAGACTGGAATTGGACTGATCGGTAAACACTTCGTCGTTTACCTCATTCAGCACATAGCCATGGGCAAGCTGCCCTGTCATTAACGCGTCAACCGGGTTGTCGCTTTGCAACAATTTTGCGGTCTCAGCCACTTCACGTCCGGTATGTTCGGCCAGCAAGTCGTCCCGTAGGCGGGCAATCATATTGCGGTTGTGCTCGGTATTACCCCGGAACACCGTATCAATCTCGGTATCCAGTGTCATCGAGCGGTTACTCAGATTAGAAGACCCAATCACTGCATACTTCTCGTCAATGGTCATGACCTTGGCGTGAATACGCTTGTACGCCTTGCGGCCCTTGATGTCCTCAATGGAAGAGTAGGTCATGGCTATGCGGTGGGGCTCAATGCCTTTTTCAAGAATATCTTTAAATTCAATGCGGCTGGCCCAGAATGCCTCACACTCAAACTTTCCCTTCGGCTCGTAAGAACTGACAATAACGACCTGCAGTGTCTCGCATTCCTTCAGGCGACGATTCAACGCTTCGGCAATCTCCTGACGCGTAGTAAACTGGTTCTCAATGTAGATAAGGCGCTCTGCCTGGCTGATTAGGTCCAGCAACATATTGCGCACTTCCTGCACTGGCTCCACTTCATCCATAAACGGGATAGTTCGGGCCAGTGCACACTCTACGTTTTCAAACCATGGGTCAAACTGCGCGGGCCAGGCGGCCGGCAGGGGCGCATCCGGGCCATTCTGGGCATCCTCACGTTGATCAACAGGTTGCTCTTCTGCCACCCGCAACCAACGCCAGCGCACCAGATTAGCAAAATCTTTTACTACCGGTCCTGATGCAACCATATGGACATCATGAAGCGGCCCGTATTCGCCATCGGGTCCGTCGCGCTCGTCACTGATCACCGGGTGGTCGCGGGTATCCCAGCGATTGACCGAGACGTCCATACCGCCTGAAAACACCACTTCATCGTCAATGACCACCACCTTCTGGTGCTGGCTTCCGCCCATGGGAATGGTGTCATCCAGCTCGGTTTTCACATTGTCTGGTGTCTTCTCTTCCCAGACCTCTTTCGCCCACATTTCACGCATGGCAAAAAACGCCAGTGATGAATCCCAGCGTAACAGGTACACGCGTAAATCAGGGTTCTGCTCGGCTTTCCATGCAAGCAGATCACCTATCACCGAGGGCGCTTCTGCGTTGGCTTCTTCTTCGCCACGCAATAAGCGGATCCGGCTATCAATATCCCAGCCAATAATGAAAATGCTGTGTTTGGCTTTGGTAATGGCAGAATGCAGCGCGCGATAGTAGTTCGCACAGTCTATAAGCGGGGTCGCATAGGTAGCAGTACTCGTTACCCAGCAATTTTCGCCCTGCTTGAAAATGGAGTCTGAACCAGACATGTTGCCTCCCGAAGCCCAACCTGTTCGCAACTTGCAAAATAACAATAGCGGTGCATAAATCATTCCATGCCAACCGAGTGCAGCCGGTTTGTAAATTCAATTAATTTCAGTGCTTTAGAAGGGAAATGAGCGGTGTGCGTGTAAATTTGACAGGGTTGTACAGGCAAAAATAACGGACTAGTTTGTAATATTTGCTGTCAATGGCAGTTGAGGCTCGTGGGCCAGTGACTGAGTGCTCGTGGGGGGCGTTAAGTGTTGTTGCAATATGGCCAGTAACCGGTCGCGGGTGACGGGTTTGGCCAGATGTCCGTTCATGCCGGCAGCCAATGCCTGCGCAACCTCATCGTCCAGTACCGCTGCCGACACGGCAATAATCGGAACCTGAGGGTCACGCTGGCGGATTTGCCGGGTCGCCTCCATGCCGTCCATATCAGGCATATGCAAGTCCATCAAAATTAAGTCAAACGGCGCTGACGCGGTTGCGGTGACTGCTTCCCGGCCATTGCAGGCAAAGCTGAGGGTAAGACCACAGTCTGCCAGTAACTCTTCGATGACCAACCGGTTTATTTCGTTATCGTCTGCCACCAGTATACGCCAGTCAAATAGTGGGCTTGCCCCGGATGAAACTGCCTCGGCCTTAACGGGTGCATCGCACACAGCGAGCGGCAGCTGAAGCGTGAATTTGCTGCCTTTACCCTCAGTACTCTGGAGGGTCAGTGATCCTTGCATGGCAATTGCCAAATCGCGGGCGATTTGTAGCCCCAGCCCGGTCCCACCGTATACGCGGGCATCGCTGTCGCGGGCTTGTGCGTAGGGCTCAAAAATGTGCTCCTGGCGGTCCTCGGCAATGCCTATCCCGGTATCACATACACTTAGTGCTAATGTTTGCCGGTTGTCAGCGCTGCTAAGCACCGTGACCGCAATACGAATATGACCTGTGGTGGTGTATTTAAGTGCGTTGCTCACCAGGTTATTCATTATTTGCCCTAGCCGGAGCGGATCGGTGAGGTGTTGTTGTGCCAGCGCCTCATCGATATGCAAGTGAAGTGGCAGTGCTTTTTCCCGGGCCCGGGGAAGGTAGGTATTGACCACATCCTCCAGTATCAGCCGGATATTCACCGGTGTGGCCTCAATGGCCA
>JBPEWW010000224.1:0-2836 GCA_052032275.1 Alteromonas sp.
TCCCTGTTTTTCATGTGGGGCTTTATCACGGCGATGAACGACGTGTTAATTCCTCATCTCAAAGCATTATTCGATTTAACCTACACAAAGGCGATGCTGGTTCAGTCTTGCTTCTTCGGGGCTTACTTTCTGGTTTCTGTGCCTGGCGGGAAACTGGTCAGTAAGGTGGGTTATCAGAAAGGCATTGGCATTGGATTACTCACTGCCGCGGTTGGCTGTGTGATGTTCATTCCCTCAGCCTACCTGGAACAGTACTGGATGTTTCTGTTAGCGCTGTTTGTGCTGGCCTCCGGCGTGACCATTCTGCAGGTGGCAGCGAACCCGCTGGTTACCATTATGGGCGACCCTGACACCGCCTCCAGCCGCCTTACCATGACCCAGGCCTTCAATTCACTGGGGACCACAGTGGCGCCAATTATTGGCGGTATGTTGTTATTCTCTGCCCACGAAGGCGCAGACACCCAGGTGGAGGCCAGCTCTGTCATAACCCCATACCTGTCCATGGCCGCGGTCCTGGTTGTCATGGCCATTGTGATGGTCAAAGTGGCACTGCCCTCCACTAAGGCTGATGAAGCCGACCTGCCTACCTCTGCCGATCAGAGCGTGCTGAAAATTCGTCACCTGGCACTGGGTGTGCTGGCTATATTCCTGTACGTGGGTGCTGAAGTGTCCATTGGCAGCTTTTTGGTTAATTACTTCGTATCAGGCGACGTGATGGGCATGACCGAAGGGCAGGCGTCGCGCTACCTTGCCTACTACTGGGGCGGCGCAATGGTTGGCCGTTTCATTGGTGCGGTAGTAATGCAGAAGGTTAAGCCTGGCCTGTTGCTGGCATTTAACTGCACCATGTCATGTATTCTGATTGCAATTTCGGTTTCCAGTTCAGGTGCGCTGGCAATGTGGTCTATCCTTGCTGTGGGCCTGTGTAATTCGATTATGTTCCCGACCATTTTCAGCCTGGCGCTGAAAGGACTGGGTAAACAAACCGCTAACGGGTCTGGCATGTTGTGCCTGGCTATTGTCGGTGGCGCCATTATTCCGCTGCTGCAGGGTGTGCTGGCCGATACTGTCGGCCTGCAGGTGTCGTTCCTGTTGCCGCTGCTTTGTTACATCTATATTGCTTTTTATGGCCTTGTAGGCTCTAAACCTGTAGTAAATCAGGAGACAAACGCATGACATTTACATGGAAACGCTCAGTCGCTGCAATGACCGCCGCCCTACTGGTCACGGCCTGCCAGCCTGAGTCGGCGTCCACCGCCAATCAATCGCCCGGCCCGCAGGCTGATCAAAGCCAGACGGATGCAGGGCGTACGCTGCCACCGGCCCCGGATGCCAAGGTACCCGACTACTGGCCGGAAGTGGCGTTTTCTACTGAAAACAGCGAGGCCGTAGAAGCCCGTGTCGATGAGCTGTTAAGCAGCATGACGCTGGAACAGAAAGTGGCGCAGATCATCCAGCCTGAGATCCGCGATGTCACCGTGGAGGACATGCGTAAGTATGGTTTTGGCTCTTACCTTAACGGCGGCGGCGCATTCCCGAACAATGACAAACACGCCACCATGGAAGACTGGGTGGCGCTGGCTGAATCTATGTATCAGGCTTCTGTCGATGATAGCCTGGACGGGATCAGCATTCCTACCATGTGGGGCACCGATGCCGTTCACGGCCATAACAATGTAATAGGCGCGACGCTGTTCCCGCATAACATTGGGTTGGGGGCGATGAACGATCCCGAGCTCATCCACGACATCGCCACTGTGACTGCCAAAGAAGTGCGGGCTACCGGCATCGACTGGATTTTTGCCCCAACCGTGGCCACCGCCCGGGACGATCGCTGGGGACGCACTTATGAGAGCTACTCAGAAGATCCGGAAATTGTAGGCAAATACGCCCGCGCTATTGTGTCGGGTTTGCAGGGCGATATCCGTGACGGCAACATTGACGATGCCCATGTTATCTCCACCGTGAAGCACTTTGTGGGTGACGGCGGCACCGAAGGGGGCGACGATCAGGGTAACAATATTGCCGATGAAGAAACCCTGTACCGCATTCACGCCCAGGGCTATGTTGAAGGGCTCAACGCTGGTGCTCAGTCAGTGATGGCTTCATTTAACAGCTGGCACGGCAAGAAAATTCACGGTAGTAAGTACCTACTCACCAATGTCCTCAAAGACAAGATGGGGTTTGACGGCTTTGTGGTGGGCGACTGGAACGGTCACGGTCAGATCAAAGGCTGCACGAACGAAAGCTGCCCGCAAGCCATCAACGCCGGCCTGGATATCTTCATGGTGCCAACCGGTGCCTGGAAGCCACTATATGAAAATACTATCGCCCAGGTGAAAAGTGGTGAGATCCCGCAGGCGCGGCTCGATGACGCGGTCCGCCGGGTGTTGCGGGTGAAAGTCCGCGTGGGGCTGTTTGACCTGCCTTCGCCGGCTAACCGTTCACTGTCAGCCAATGCCGAACTCATCGGGGCGAATGAACACCGCGCAGTGGCACGGGAAGCCGTGCGTAAGTCACTGGTGATGTTGAAAAACCAGAATGACCTTTTGCCGCTGTCGCCAGACACCAAGGTGCTGGTTGCCGGTGACGCCGCGCATAATATCGGTAAGCAGTCCGGGGGCTGGACAATTACCTGGCAGGGCACCGGCAACGAAAACAGTGATTTTCCGGGTGCCACGTCAATTTATCAGGGCATTGAAGCTGCGGTAAATGCAGCTGGCGGAACCGCCATGCTGTCTGAGGATGGCAGCTTTGACAGTAAACCGGATGTGGCGATTGTGGTGTTTGGTGAAAACCCCTACGCAGAAGGCAATGGCGATCTGTCTAACGTCGA
>JBPEWW010000225.1:0-1774 GCA_052032275.1 Alteromonas sp.
AAACACCTTGTAAGTTATTGACGCCTTGCTGAATATCCTGCGACAACCGTTCGAACAACGTTAGCACCAAAGTCTGCGGCACGCTGGTTTGGCGCAACAGGGTTTGTAACCCCTGATAGCCGATATCGTCCCTCAATGCAGGTTCGGCATGGGCCAGACAGGCATGCAGACGATCAATTAGTTCAGTCAGGTTGTCTTGTTCAGCGAATTGTTGCGATATCCGTTGTTGCCAGACCGCTGGGGTCAGGGTGTCAGTGGTACAGGCCAGTTTTGGCGGCAGGGCGTTGGCTGTAATAGAAAACGTAGCCAGTAAACCACCTGCAACCACGCCGGATAAATAGTTCATGATGTGCTCCGTGCTATAAAGTGGTTACAGCATTGCAGAGTTCCGGCGTAATTGCATGGAAAAGCGACAACCTGGGGTTAGCGGGTCATGAACTACCAGTGAAGGTAGTACGCCAGCGATGGCGGTGTGTTACCATGTCACCCTGAAGTATTCACCGTACAGTAGCCATACGTCAGCATGGCTCACCATAGCGACCGGGAGGCCTATGAAAAAAATAATCGCGCTTATTGCAGTAGTGATCGTGGCCGTGGGAGGCTGGTTCATCTACCTGTCCCAGTCATCCTCGAACACCGATGCACAGGTGCCTGTGATCACCGTCATGGAAATACTGCATGCCTCTGATTTAACCGACGGTGTGAAAACGGCGGTCAAAAATAATGATGAAGCCGCGATCACCGAGTGGATGACACAAGCCCGGGCCGTGGGTGAGCAGGCCGCATTGTCTGACAGTGATATGCAGTACCTGAACTCGCGTCAGGCACGTGAGTATGTCGTGTTTAATGCCCGGCGTGCGTTATTTAATGACGCCTTTGAACAGCGCTTTCTGAACCTGCAGGATATGGGCGAGCTAAAACAACAGTACCCTGAAGCGCAGGATCTCTTCGGGCAAGCCGAAGCCTTACTGGCGAAACGGGATGATATCATTTTGCGGATCGCGCAGACACTGGCCGGGGGCGAACAGCCCACTGATCAACATATAGCAGCCGCCCAGCAACGCTGGCGCGAGCGTTATACACAAT
The DNA here is from genome assembly GCA_052032275.1 of Alteromonas sp. Lineage (GTDB taxonomy): Bacteria > Pseudomonadota > Gammaproteobacteria > Enterobacterales > Alteromonadaceae > Alteromonas. Next base: position 1,087 of record JBPEWW010000225.1, read on the forward strand.
CGCAGTCCGACGCGTCGCGGCCTGCGGATCCGGCAAACTAGTTTATCCGGCGTTGGGCTGCTAAGTAATCAGGTCAGTCCATTGGCCGCCGGTTACGGTGAGTAAATCGACCGGCGACAGGGCCAGTTCCCAGCCCCGCCGCCCTGCGCTGACGTAACACCGATCGAAACTGCGTACGGTGTCACTGATGAAGGTGGCGAGGGGCTGTTTTTGTCCTACCGGACTCACGCCACCGATGATGTAGCCTGTCACACGGCTGACCCGAGGGGCCGGTGCCAAGGCAACTTTTTTTACTGCTGCGGCACGCGCCAGTTTTTTCATGTTGAGCTGCCTGTCGACCGGCACCAGGGCAACCATCAGCCTGCCGGTATCTGCCTCAACCAGCAGGGTTTTTAGCACCTGTGCCGGGGGCAGGGCCAGTGCGGTGGCGGCGTGAACGCCGTAATCTCCGTCCGCCTTGCCCGGGTTATAGTGAAGCAGGGTGTAGGGCACCGCGGCCTTATCCAGTGCCGCAATCGCCGGTGTCACCGGTCACTCCGGTGGCTGTTTGCTCTGCTGTTCCCCATCCACACGACTCCCAGGTCAATTTAGCGCGTGTAATGCCGCGGCTTTTTTCTTATCCTACCTGCCTTTAACAGTGAAAAGAAGACGATGCAGGGAGATGTCATGGGCCCACTGATGCTCGATT
>JBPEWW010000226.1:0-1719 GCA_052032275.1 Alteromonas sp.
TGGATACGCTCCACACTGACTTCGTAGCTGTGTCGCTCATCCAGACGTGCCGAGTATTCCAGTTCACCGTAATTCAGTGCATCCGGCGCATCCAGCGCGTGGGCCGGATCGGTATCGTCCAGCTGACCGGCCACCCACTCCAGCGCTGAGTTGTTGGGTAATTCGTAGACCTGACGCACCCCTTTTATCCAGCCATCCTTGGATAGGCCAGACGACGACACCCGACCTTTATACGTAGGAATGACGCCCACCTCAGTTTTGCCGCGCTCCCCCTGGTAGCGAACAAACGCACGGCGTACATACAGATGTTCGCTGCTGCCATCTGCCAGCGTGTTATGCGAGGAGCTAAAGTCGTCCCCGGTCACCACAAAACTATTGATACTCCAGCGCTCGGCACTGTCAAAAGTCCAGCTGGGATAATAACGCAGCCGATACTGATTACGGTGGTCGCGATCTGAACGGTCATCGAAGCGGGCCTGAATATCGAGATCATGGGCATACCCTGTCTCTGCCCGGACCTGTTCGGCAGGCAGCAGCAGTGAAAAAACGGAACAGACAACGGGCAGTGACCAAAAACGACGCATGCAGTATTTAACCTTCCTTGAGAAACTTTCTGCATTATACGCATGTTTGGTAATAAACGATGAAAAAAGCCGGCGCAGATGCACCGGCATAAGGGTGGCATGACCACCTTAGAGGGATAAACCAGGGAGGTTCATACATAAAGTCGCGCAGGCAGCGACTGCTGCCTGCCAGATAGATAGCATACGTCCCCGCACGCGGCAGGTATAACCGGTTAAATTGATGGGCTTAATTCACTTTTTGAATTAGCACCCGGTGCGCACCGCCTCGCTAAATAGCCGCCGAGTGTGCAAAAACTGTCTATAGTTTGGGTAGAGATAAACCGGCAATACTACACGCGAAAAGCGGCGGAGAGTGTGTATGACTACCCCACATGCCCGGCATGAACAAACCTGTGAGCAGGTGCTTAAGAGTCTCGAAGTGACCGCCGACACCGGGCTGGCGGCGGAAGAAGTACGCAACCGGCAGGCGCAATACGGGCCGAACCGGCTGGAGCCGCCTAAGCAGGCGTCGGCGCTGATGCGATTTTTGCTGCAGTTTCATCAGCCGCTGGTGTACATCCTGCTTGGTGCCTGCGCCGTGACACTGGTGTTGCAGGAGTGGGTGGATGCAGCAGTTATTTTTGGCGTGGTCATGGTGAACGCCATTGTGGGCTACGTTCAGGAAGCGAAGGCGCTGAATGCGTTAAACGCATTGCAGGGGAGTTTAAGCCAGCACGCGCAGGTGTTGCGGGACGGCAAAAAAGCCACTATCGCAGCGCAAGACCTGGTACCTGGCGACATTGTCCTGCTGACAGCGGGAGAACGGGTGCCAGCCGACTTGCGGTTACTGAAAAGTAAAGATCTGAAAATCGACGAGTCGGCCCTGACGGGAGAGTCGCTGCCGGTAGAAAAGACCACGGCGCCGCTCACCGGGGAAATTGGGCTCGGCGATCGCATCAACATGGGCTATAGCAGCAGCCTGGTCACTTATGGTTCAGGGATCGGGGTGGTCACCAGTACCGGCACCCAGACCGAGATAGGCAAAATCTCCACACTGTTAAATGAAACCGAAACTCTGGATACGCCGCTCACCCAGCGCATCAAGGAATTCAGTCATTTGCTGCTGTACGCGGTGCTGGCCCTGGCCGCGATCACC
>JBPEWW010000227.1:0-1606 GCA_052032275.1 Alteromonas sp.
CATCATTGGTCACCTGAGCCAGCTGGTCTTCCCAGTCAATATCCAGCTGCTGGAACAACGCACTGACCTGCTGGGCAATTCGCAGCTCACCCTCTACGGTCAGCTTTTGTTGCTGAATCAGCCGGGTAAGCTGGCTGGTTTGCTGCAATTCAGGCAGCACGCTCACTGATGTCTGTATACAACAGTCCTGCTCAGTCAGTGTAGCGACCACGTCAGCGGGCGCATCATGCACCGCATGCACATCTACCTGGTCAGAAAAACTGAGGCTCAGGCCAAAGGGTAGCGGTGCCACAAACGCGATCAGACGTGCACCGGCCAGCGCCTGCAGTCGGGCAGCAGAGTCTGGATCGAGGGGCAAAACGCGATTAAGCGCCTGTTCCAGCGTCGCGGTAAGCATCGCACTGGCGGGCATTAAAACTTATAACCCCGGTGTAAGGCCACAATGCCGCCCGTGAGGTTCTGGTAGTCACACTGCTCGAAACCCGCCTGTTCGAACATCCCCTTCAGCGTTTCCTGATCAGGGTGCATGCGGATGCTTTCGGCCAGATACTGATAGCTGTCCGCGTCATTGGCCACCAGCTGGCCCATTTTGGGGAGCACATGGAATGAATACATGTCGTAAAGCTTGCTGAGCTGCTCGCTGGTGGGCTTAGAAAATTCCAGTACCAGTAAGCGGCCGCCCGGTTTCAGTACCCGGTAAATAGAATTCAGGGCATTTTGCTTTTCAGTGACATTTCGCAAACCAAAGGCCATGGTGACAATGTCAAAATGATTGTCAGGGAAGGGTAACGCCTCTGCATCGGCCTGCACGTAATCAATATTGCCGATCAGGCCGCGGTCACGCAGCTTGTCACGCCCGACTTTCAGCATGGACAAATTAATATCTGCCAGCGTGACCGACCCCGTCGGGCCGACCAGTCGGGAAAACTTGGCGGTTAAGTCACCGGTACCGCCGGCGATATCCAGCACCCGGTGTCCGGCCCGTGCGCCAGCGCAGTCAATGGTAAAGCGCTTCCAGAGTCGGTGCACACCCATCGACATCAGGTCGTTCATCACATCGTACTTGGCGGCGACAGAATCAAATACGTTGGCCACCAGCGACGCCTTTTGCGTCTTTTCTACCTGGCTGAAACCAAAGTCCGTTTTTTCCTGTTCTGTCTGCCCGGTGCTAGCGGGCGTTGACGGTGCATTGTCGCTCATGGCTGTCCTGTGTTGATAATGCGCGAATAGGGGAAGTGTAACGAAATAAGGCGGACAGCAACAGCGCTTTACCGCCCTTGGCTAAACTTGCTTATCAGGCCTCGCGGCGGTTTACGCCCCAGCTGAGTGCCAGGATCATGCTTAACTGGGCCAGCGGCCTGCCGCTTTGCTGTTGCCAGTGGTCAAACTGCCGGGCAATGGTGTCCAGGCTGCGCTTGGTTTGCAGGCCGCCGTGAATGAGATCCTGTTTACGAAAATAATCTTCCACATCCTGTGATAACAAAAAAGTGTCTATGCCCAGCGCCCGCAATGCATAAGGCCCGGTATTCCCGCCCAGCCGGGCGCCACGCTTCTTCAGAAACTGCCACAACTGCACAATATCGCCGCCCTGAAAGCCGGCGGCGAA
>JBPEWW010000228.1:0-2606 GCA_052032275.1 Alteromonas sp.
CCACCGTGACGCTGTCAGCCTCCCGCGCCGATATTTATGCGTGTGGCTACGTTTGGCTGGGCTCCTCCATGGGCGGAAAAATGCTGGCGCGCTGGCTCAGTGAGCAGCACCCTGAGCTGCCGGTCGCGTACTACACCAGCCTGGCGGCGTGCAGTAAGCACTGGGCAGAATACCGCCGCTATGTGTCCGGCATTGTGCTCAGTGATGCAGAAATACAGCGTTGCTGTCTGGTAGCCAGGGCCCTCTTTCAGGCATTACGTAGCGCGGCGATTAAGCTCACCGATCCCCTTCATCAGGCCAGCTGACAACAAGAAAAAGGGCTGCCAGCGTAAATGGATCTTTGCTAGCATAGCCTTCTTATTTTTTATCATTAGTCAGTTTATGAAAGTTATCTCTTTTAATATCAATGGTATTCGCGCACGCCTACACCAGCTGCAGGCCGTTATTGACAAACACCAGCCGGACGTTATTGGCTTACAGGAAATTAAAGTTCACGACGAGCAATTTCCGGTTAGCGCGGTAGAAGAGATGGGCTACCATGTGTATTTTCATGGTCAGAAAAGTCACTATGGCGTGGCGATGCTAACCCGTCAGCCAGCAAAATCGGTACAGCGTGGTTTCCCGACTGACGACGAGGACGCGCAGCGCCGGATGATTATGGTGACGCTGGAAAACGCCCAGGGCGAGCCCGTCACTGTACTGAATGGTTACTTCCCGCAGGGCGAAAACGAGAAACATGAAACCAAATTTCCCGCCAAGCGCAAATTCTACGCCGACCTGATGGGATATCTTGAGACCCACCACACTGCCGACGATAACCTTATTGTCATGGGTGACATGAATATCTCCTCCCGTGACACCGACATTGGTATCGGGGAAGATAATAAAAAGCGCTGGTTACGGACCGGCAAATGCAGCTTTTTACCGGTTGAACGCGAGTGGATCCAGGGTGTATTTGACTGGGGCTTGCATGACAGTTTCCGCAGCCTTAACCCGGACACCGACGATCAGTACAGCTGGTTCGATTACCGGTCAAAGGGCTTTAACGATAACCGCGGGCTTCGTATTGATCTTATTCTGGCATCCCCGACAGTGCACGCCGGGCTGACCGATGCCGGCATCGATTATGAGCTGCGCGGCATTGAGAAGCCGTCAGACCACGCCCCTATCTGGGCTACGTACACTATTTAACCATGTTTGACTCGCTCACCCCCCTGCAGATCTCAGGGTGGCTGCTGTTAGTGCTGTTACTTGGCTACCTTGCCAGGCATCTGCCGTTCGCAGCACTCCAGCACGATAAACAACGCCAGCACGTGTTGTTTGGTGCTGCCGCGCTCACCTGTTTCTTATGGGTGTTCCGGGCTGGCATCTTCGCAGGGCTGGATGTGCACTTTTTGTGTCTGACGGCCCTGACACTCACGTTAGGCTTCCGACTGGCCATTTTCGCCGGTATGGCGGCGCTGCTGGGGGCGACGGCCGGCGCTAACGAAAGCTGGGCCATGTTTGGTATTAACGGACTGCTGGGTGTGGTCGTTCCGGTGGGCGTTTCTTATCTGGTGTACTGGGTATCTTTCCATAAAATGCCCCGCCACCTGTTTGTGTACATTTTCATATGCACCTTCTTTCCCGCGGCCCTGGTCATTGCGCTTAAGCTGGCGCTAATTGGCAGCTACTATGCGCTGGACAATATTTACAGCTGGGAGATCGTAGTCAACAACTACATTCAGCTTATCCCCCTGATAATTTTTCCGGAAGCCTTTATTAATGGTGTAGTGATAACCCTGCTGGTGATCTATAAACCGGAGTGGGTATACACCTTTCACGACAAGTTTTACCTTGACCCGAAACCCTAGTGATAACCAAAAACGCCGGCATCAGCCGGCGTTTTTGATGCTACTCGCAGCACGATTATTTTTGGAACAGCATATCCATCACATCGGCCAGCTCTGACTTACCCTCGCGGATTTCAGCTTCGCTTAAGCCCGCAATCTCATGGGGGAAAACCAGCCACTCATCGCTCTTATTAACGAAATAATCAGGCTCAAGGTCGGTTTTATTGTTGGCCGGTTTATACCACGGGCAGGCAATCCGGATATCCGTGGGCATATTCAGACGCATAAGTTTCTTCACCTGCTTAATCAGTGCCTCGACACTGCGACCGGAATCGAATACGTCATCAACAATCAGCAGTTTGTCGCCGGCATTGGCGTTTTCAACCAGATAGTGCAGGCCGTGCACCCGAATTTCCTTCGACTGCTTATTGATGCCATAGTAAGACGACGTGCGCACAGCGATATGATCGGTAGGGGTGTCCTGAAATTCAAAGAACTCCTGGACTGCAATGCCTATCGGCGCGCCACCACGCCAGATCCCCACAATAAAATCGGGACGAAATCCGTCGTTATAAACCTGGGCAGCAAGGCGAAAAGAGTCCTGAAGAAGCGCCTGAGAGGTAATAAAATTCTTTTGCATGTCGTCTCACCGAACCGGATATGAAAAGACCGGGAGTATAGTGAAATTCAGCCGATAATGCACGGCATAATCTGCGCTGGTCAGTGGCTTAGCTACTCATTTTGCAGCGCCCTGGCCGGATCCACCCGCAGCGC
>JBPEWW010000229.1:0-4019 GCA_052032275.1 Alteromonas sp.
TATCAAACTGGGGGGTGGTGTGAGTTTGGCGGGCGGTAAGCGCCGTGTGCACGTCTGGCATCTGGAACATACCGCTTTGCCAGGTGGCCATATGATTCAGGCTATCTGACAGAGCATGATCGAGTGCATAATTAATCATATATTTGCACCCGCTGACCGCCATAGGGGATTGCTGCGCTATCGTAGCAGCGATGCTCATCACCCCTTCAAGCAGCGCCTCCTGGTCGGCATATACCTGATTCACGAAACCGGCCCGCAGCGCTTCATCTGCTCTGAAGTCACGCCCCGTATAGGCCAGCTCCCTGGCCAGCCCGACCGGGATAAGCCGGGGCAGGCGTTGCAACGTGCCCAGGTCTGCCGTCATGCCTATCTGAGTTTCTTTAACAGAAAAATACGCATCTTCGGTACAGTAACGCATATCGCAGGCACACAGTAAGTCTACAGCCCCGCCGATGGCCCCGCCCTGCACGGCCGCAATAACCGGCATGCGTACCTCTTCAATTGCATTGAAGGCATCCTGCAGTTCCAGCACCAGGCGCCGAAAGCGCTCTGCCCGTCTGGCAGGCTCCCCGTCAAAGGTGGCTGCCATTCCGGTAAACACCGCCAGGTCCATACCTGCGGAAAAATGCTTACCGGTTGCAGAAATCACTATGACCCGCGCCTGCGCTTCTGCATCAATCGCCCGCAATGCCGCAGGCAGCTCCTTCCAGAAGGCCGGGACCATGGTGTTCAGGGACTCAGGCCGGGATAATCTGATGTGCGCGACCTGATGCTCAACAGAAACGGCAATCGTCTGATAGTTACTGTCGGTGTGTGGCTGGCTCATTATGCGCCTCTGCGTTAACAATTTTGCAAACTAGACACTGTCAAGATAAAAGGGTATGTTGACAGTGTCAAGATAATTCACAAGCGCCAGCGCAGGACACCGAATAATGAGTGAGAACGGGCACAATTATCACCATGGAGATTTACAGGCCACGTTAGTGCGGGTGGCCGCGGCGCGTATTCGTCAGCATGGCATAGACAGCCTGTCGCTACGTAAGCTCGCAGAGGATGCCGGCGTCTCCCGAAGCGCGCCGTACCACCATTTTAAAGATAAAAACGCACTGTTAAGTGCAGTGGCGGCAAAGGGGTTCAGTGACTGGCATACCCGGGCGCAACGTATTTTCGCCGATGATACCGCCACGGCGCCGGTGCGCTTTCGCCAGTTTGTACATGCCTATATTCAATGGGCAGCCGACAATCCGCAGTTGTATGAGCTGATGTTTGGCAGAACCTTGTGGCACGCAGGTCATGCCACTGAAGAGCTGAAGGCGGTGGCCTACCCCAGTTTCCAGTTTCAGGTAGAGATGACCCGGTTCTGGCAGCAACAAGGGGTGTTATGCGCGACCCAGGATCCTTTGCGTCTGGCGCAGGTGACCTGGGGCACCCTGCATGGCATAGCGCGGCTGGTCATCGACGGCGTGTACGCCAACAGCAGCCACCTCAAGGAAATGTGTGACTGCGCTGCCGACGTATTTATTCAGGCCGGCGGGACAGCTGCGGTTAAGTAACCCCTATCCGGGCTTGGTCACTGGCCCGCGCCGGTTACAGACGAACCGGGGTCCCGGCGTGATTGGCTTTAATAAAGTCGGCGGCGCGTTCGGCAATCATTACCGTGGGCGCATTGGTATTGCCGCCCACCAGCGAGGGCATCACTGACGCATCGACGACCCGCAGTCCCTGCACACCGCGCACCCGCAGTTGCGGATCGACCACGGCCATCGGATCGTCATCTGCCCCGATTTTGCAGGTGCCCACAGGGTGGTAAATGGTTTCTGCTTTATCCCGTAAAAACTCGACAATCTCCGCCTGGGAAGTGGCCGCCTCACCGGGGTACTTTTCGGTAGCCTTAAACGGCGCAAACGCGTCACTGCCTGCAATTCGCCGGGCCAGCTGCACAGCCTCAATCATCACCTGTAAATCCTCCTCGGCAGACAGATAGTTGGGATCGATGCGTGGATGATCGGCAGGATGATTACTCTGCAAGGAGACACTGCCCCGGCTTTTCGGATACAGATGACAGACATGCACGCCAAAACCATACCCGTACACCGAATGCCGGCCATGATCATTGAGAATAGCGGGCAGAAAATGCAGCTGAATATCCGGACCGCTGGCTGCACAGGACGAACGCACAAATCCGCCGGCCTCGGCAATATTTGAGGAAAACGGCCCTTTGCGGTTAAACAGGTATTGCCAGGTACCACGGATATACATCGGCAGCGCCCCGGCGGCCACCGCATACCCGGCGCGGGCCTTACAGGTGTACTGCACGATGGCGTCAAGATGATCCTGCAGGTTCTGACCTACTCCCGGCAGATCCACCTGCACATGGACACCCGCGTCCTGCAATGCTTCTTTGGGTCCGATACCGGAGAGCATGAGCAGCTGGGGAGAGTTGATTGCACCGCCACACAACACCACCTCACAGGCTGCCTGCAAGCGAAAGACACCGCCTTTGGTACGAATTTGCACCCCGGTAGCACGGCGATCTTTCAATAACACCCGTTCTACCATGACGTTCGTTTTCACGGTGAGGTTATGCCGGTTTTTGGCCTCACTCAGGTAGCCTTTGGCGGTAGAGCAGCGCTGCCCATTGCGCTGGGTGACATGATAATAGCCCAGCCCCTCGCGTTCAGTGCGGTTAAAGTCGTCACAGACGGGCAACCCCACCTGCTCTGCTGACTTCACAAACGCATCGGACAACACATCGGTATGCCGAAGCGATTCCACCCGTAGCGGCCCCCCGGCCCCATGAAACTCGTCTTCGCCGCCAGCAAAATCTTCGGCACGCTTAAAATAGGGCAGCACCTTTTCAAAGCTCCAGCCCGTGGCACCTTCCTGCTCCCAGCGATCGTAATCACTGGTTTCGCCACGGATGTAACACATAGCGTTAACCGAGCTGGAGCCGCCCAGGGTTTTCCCCCGCGGCCAGAAAAGCTCCCTGTCGTTCAGGCCCGGCTGAGGCGCAGTATGGTATCCCCAGCCGATCCCATCGAAACGGGATAACAGGGACAGGCCGAAGGGGATGTGGATAAGGGGATTGCTGTCGCGGCTGCCAGCTTCCAGCAGACACACTTTAAGGGCAGGATTTTCAGACAGCCTGGCGGCCAGCGCCGCACCGGCCGAACCGGCCCCTACCACAATGTAATCAAATTGCTCTACTGCCTCTTGCATACCCTTATCCTCTGCGCCCTGCCTTATGGGTGTTATCTGACCTGACCACCCCTGCCATAGTGACAGGCGTTAATCCGCGGCTGACTTCTCTTTGCCCCCATCCGGGAACAACAATGGTAAGACCAGTCTAACAAAATTCGTCCTGAGTCCGGTAGAACTATGTTAGGGTTTTAGGGCATAAAAAAGCGAGAATTAAACGGGCATGCATCAAATGGGTTTAATGGACAGGTGGCAGTTGTGGGTGGCAACAGTGCTCATCAAGTTAGGCAGGCTGACCTGCGATACTTTCACCCCTGAAGAACTGACCGAGCTAGCAAACCAGTTTTACCCCCATGATCTCACTTTGCCCACCCCGGTGGGCGACGGTCATGTCACTTTGCAGCGGGGCCATGTGTACCTCAATGACCAGGCCAACCGGGTGTGTTTGCAATCGCTGGCCAGTATTGCAATTGCCGGCCTGGGCACAACCTTGTATCGCGCGCATCTGGTGGTTATCGTCAGCGCCAGCCCTCGCTATGAGGCCGCGACTGCCACCCTGCACCTGGAGGATCTTGAGGTTGACGATATCCGCCTCATTAACGACGATTATGCGCTCCTGCAGGATACCCGCTACCTGATAAGTAAACGTTTGCCTGGCAGTGGCATTGCGAATCTGGTGGCAGGCTCAGTAAAAAATGTCCTGTCGCTGGTGTCTGTCGGCATGAGCGATCAGGCGCTGGCCTATCTGCAGTTGTATCTGGACGGCAGTAAACAATCCATCCTCGACTACCACCGCCCGCAAATTCGACATGAGCTACTGA
>JBPEWW010000023.1:0-7447 GCA_052032275.1 Alteromonas sp.
CCTCATTAGCAAACAAGGTTGCGAATAGCTGCATGTTGTCATTCATAAACTTGTAACCCAGCTCGCCCTGCGTCACCTCTTTGATAAGACTGTTGCCACCGGTATAGGCGCCCCAGTTATCACGGAAATCATCAAAGTACGGCATCTTATAACCCCGGTTCATTCTGATGAACACGCCGCTGAAATCGTTCAGTGCGTAGTTGGCGCCCAGTGTCCAGGATGTTTTATCTTCATCATAGTCCACTGCTTTGGTAATCATGCCGTCCAGTCCCTCGTCCACCGAGTAACTGACCTCGTGATTTTCACGGCGCAGGCCGACATCGACACTGAGGTCGGCCGAGGCATACCAGGTAGCCGTTGCATAGGTTGCAAAAGTAGACGCATCCCCCACCGAGTTGATGTCATAATTCCAGCCACACCCTTCGTCACTGGTATTACAGGCAATGCCGTCAAGCGCCTCACCACCGGGAGTCAGTACGTGGTAGGCGTGATTGCCCAGGCTCCACCAGTCTTCTGCCTTGGTCGTGGCCGTGTATAAACCCAGCGCAATATCGATGTCGTTGAATTGTTTAGACAGCGCAAAATCATTTGTGAATGACTCAATATCTTTTAATACCACCCAGCGACCAATCTGCTGAACCGGGGTATCACTGCCGTATTCGTTGCCGGTTACGCCGCCCGTAGCCGTTTCGCCGTTATCTGCTACCGCACCCACGGTGGTGGCCGACCCGTTCGGCACCAGGCCGTAGGTGTTCGCTTCCCCTTTGGTAATATTAAATCTGTCTACCAGTCGCCAGCCGTCAGCTAAATCGAGCTTCAGGCTGCCTCCACTGATGTGGCCCTGCCAGCCCCGGCCATTTCCAAAATCAAATGCTTCGCGACGGTTATCCGGTCCGTAGGCAATTGTGGCCTGGCGATTAAGCGGACCGATTTGGGTATATTCAGCATCAACCCCGGGGACATTCAGTGGCGTGGGCAAGTACCAGGTGCCATGGTCGTCAGTCTGACGGGTATAAAGATTCAGTTCGCCGTTATCAAACTCCTTAGTGATATTGACCGTGAGCTGATTACCCTCCTCTGAATTAAATCCGGCATCGCGGATCCCCGGTGAGCTTTTAATGTATCCCCCCACCATGTAATAGAGGTCATCGTCCAACGCGCCACTCATGACCACATCAATACGGTTCAGCCCATAGTCCGAAGTGGTGTATTTGGCCAGGGCCTCGGTAGACTCGCCGCCACGCTTGAGACGAAAATTGGTCGTAAGGCCCGGCTGACCATTACTGACTACCGGGTTCGGCCCGCCGCGCAGGCCTTCCACCATCTCAATGGTTTCATCAATACGGAAGATTTGTGAGTTTTCCAGGAATGACAGTGTCGAGGCCGGGTAAACGGGCGAGCCTTCCAGTGCGATAGTCAGAAACGGTGCATCGCCGCCGCCCGGAAAACCACGTACAAAGACGTTCGCGCCAGATTCTCCTCCTGAACTTTCAACCCATACACCAGGGATCGCCTTGAATAAATCCGCGGTGGACTTTGGAGCCAGGCGTTCAATATCGCTGGCATCAATATTAGTCACTGCGAAGCTGGCATCAATTTTTCGGATCCCTGCACCACCAGGCGTTCCACTGACCACAATGATTTCGGTGTTTTCTTTAGTTGCTTGAGTATCTTGTGCATAGGCTGCCTGACCGCCTAGTGCTGCCGCAACAGCACTGGTGAGTAATCCCGTCGAGAACCGTTTTTTCATTGTGTGCTCCTGAGTGTTGGGTGTAGAAGTTGTGATAAAGAGGACAATGCGTCGTTAATTTTTTGTCACGCCCCGGTTAAGTCCGTAACAAATTAGATCGTTCTGCAATCGATTGCAATAACAAAATGCAATCGATTGCATAGAGCTGGTATGACATAAAAATATTATTGCTACGCACAAGCCCCTGCTGGACTTGGCTGCAAGTAACACTTACCGTAGTCGCGCTAGGTGATTATTTAATTTTGTTAACTTTAGACAGAGGCATTGCAGCGCGGTGAAATCAGAAAGCAGACTCACACTCGCAGGACTGGCGCAATTGGCAGGGGTATCTGCCTCAACAGCCTCCCGGGCGCTAAAAGACAATCCGTTAATAAAGCAGGAGACCCGCGAAAGGATTCAGGCGCTGGCCCGCGAGCACAATTTCAGTATCAACGCTGCCGCCAGTCGTCTGCGTACCCAGAAAACTCATGTGGTCGCTGTCATTCTGAACCTGATGGACGATACCGAGCAAAGCGTCACCGACCCATTTTTGTTGAAAATTGTGGGCGAGTTAAATAAAGCATTAAATGCTAAGGGTTATGAACTGCTGCTATCAAACTCGTTCATGGCCCGTGACGACTGGGCCGGATATTTTATTTCCAGCCAGCGGGCAGATGGATTGATAGTGGTAGGGCAGGGTAAGACAAGCGAAAAAATCGACCAGGCCGTGGCCGCAGGCACACCGCTGGTAGTGTGGGGTGACCCTACCCGGGAGACCAGCTACCCGATAGTCGGAGGAGATAATCGTCAGGGCGGGCTACTGGCAACTGCGCACCTCATAGAAGGCGGCTGTCGCCGCATTATGTTTTTAGGTGATCCGGAGCACGCGGAAATGAGCGAGCGTCATGCCGGCTATGTACAGGCGCATGCCAATGCTGGTATCCCCTGCGACAACACGCTTACCCTGGCAATCGACATTACTTCTACCGCCGCTTACGACAATATCAATGCCTGGATACGTGAACATGGGCTTAACTTCGACGGCATTGTCTGCACGAGTGACATGATTGCGCTTGGCGCACTTAAAGCCCTGAAAGAACGGTATGTGAATATTCCGGCTGATGTGAGTATCGTGGGCTACGATGACATTGCACTGGCAGAACTGATGCACCCGTCAATTACCACGATCCGACAGGATACGTCCCAGGCTGCGAAAATCATGGTAGACAAACTGCTGGCGCAAATGGGCGGCCACCCAGTCGCGTCGGCGGCGGTGGATATTTCCCTGATAGTGCGACGTTCCTCACGGTCCTGATCGATAAATGCAAACGATTGCATTTGGTTTTAAGCCAAGCTAGACTGCCGGAAAGTACATTAACAGGGTATTTACACATGCCAAGGCTTTTAATTATTACCGCCATTGCTGCCAGCTACTTTATCTTCGCAATATTGCTGAACAGTGTGGGCACGGTGATCCTGCAATCTATTAACAGCTTTGGTGTCTCCAAGCCCGATGCCAGTACCCTGGAAGGTTTTAAGGATCTGTCTATTGCTGCGGTGTCGTTTCTGGTCGCTTCATTTATTCCCCGGGTTGGCTATAAAGTCGCCTTACTGACCGGGCTGCTGATGGTGCTGGTGGCCTGCCTGTTAACCCCTGCCATTGCAGACTTCTGGGTTATCAAATTGTTGTTCGCGATCGTCGGAACTGCGTTTGCCCTGGTCAAGGTATCGGTGTACGCCATTATTGGCCAGCTATCGGCCGACACCCGCCAGCACTCCTCGTTAATGAACACAGTTGAAGGGATTTTCATGCTGGGCGTGTTGTCAGGGTACTGGATTTTTAGTGGTTTTATTCACAGTGAAAACAGTGCAGACCTGAGCTGGCTGAATGTATATTATTTGCTGGCCGCCATGAGTGCCTTGGTACTTGCGGTCGTGGCCTGGGCGCCCATTGAGAAACCGCCGGCAAATGCCGAAGACGAATCGCCCCGTCAGGCCTTTGCCTCCATGATCAGACTTGCTTACAAGCCATTAGTGCTGGTTTTTGTTTTCTCGGTGTTTTTATATGTGCTTATCGAGCAGGGAATAGGCAGCTGGTTACCCACTTTCAATCGCGAAGTCCTGGGCCTGCCGGTAGATATCAGTATTCAAATCACCAGTGTCTTTGCCGTCTCTCTGGCCGTCGGACGGTTAATGGCCGGGTTTGTGTTACGCAAGGTGAACTGGTACCCGTTTATCAATGTGTGTGTCATTGCTATGGCAGTCATTATGCTGCTGAGCCTGCCATTAGCTGAAAAGGTAGCCGAGGGCAGTGTGCACAGCTTACTCGATGCGCCACTGGCGGCGTATCTGGTACCTTTAATCGGCTTAATGATGGCGCCGGTGTATCCGGTGATTAATTCGGTGATGTTAAGCGCGCTGCCAAAAATTCAGCAGGCCCCCATGACCGGGCTGATTGTCGTGTTTTCTGCTTTAGGTGGCACCACGGGGTCTATTATTACTGGCTTTATTTTTGACGCCATGGGCGGGCAACGTGCATTCGGCTTATCGCTGGTGCCAATAGCCGGCTTACTGGTTACCCTGTATCTGTTTAAGCAACTGTCACAAGCGGCAATTCAAACCCGGGAGGCGACAGCATGAAGCAGGCAAACCCACCTTACTGGCAGCAGACACTGAGTTTTTTTAACTCGCAGTTGTTTCACGATGTACAAATGGCCGGGTTGTTTGCTGACAGCAAAACCTTTGCTGATGCAACGCCGGTCACAAGCTGGCAGGCGGCCTGTGATGCCTATGCGCAACGCCGCGAGCAGCCCGGCTTTTGCCTGCGTACCTTTGTCGATGAACAGTTCCGGTTACCGCCGCCGGTGGCCATTAGCACAGATAAACAATTTAGCCGGGTTGATGACTATATTGCCCATATGTGGCAGGTGCTACGCCAGCTGCCAGATGACTCTCAAAACTCCAGTTTAATTCCGTTGCCGGAACCTTACATCGTACCTGGTGGGCGGTTTCGGGAGATTTATTACTGGGACAGTTACTTCACCGCGCTGGGATTAATGCAGAGCGGACACCGGGACATGGTCCAGTCGATGCTGGAAAATTTCCTTACTATACAGGAACAGGTTGGCAGCATTCCCAATGGCAATCGCGCTTATTATCTGGGACGTAGCCAGCCGCCCATTCTGGCATTGATGTTTGAATTACTCGATCCGACAACGCTGAGCGCAGCGATGCAGGCGCGTTGTCTGGCAGGCATCGAGAGAGAATATGCGTTCTGGATGGCGGGGGCAGCCGGGCTTAAACCCGGTGAGCAGCGTGGCCGCGCAGTCGCCATGCCGGATGGCAGTATTCTGAACCGGTACTATGATGAGCATGCCACGCCGCGTCCTGAATCATACCGCGAAGATGTAGAGGCGGCCCGGCAGGTGACTGATACAGCGCAGTTTTTTCGCGACCTTCGTGCAGCCTGCGAATCCGGCTGGGATTTTAGCTCGCGCTGGCTGAATGATCCGCAACAAATTGCAAGCGTGCGCACGACCCAAATTGTTCCGGTTGACCTGAATGCGTTGCTTTACCACATCGAGCTGACGCTGGCCAGATTCAGCACCGACACCGACGGTAAGGCCAGTGCCTACCTGCACAAAGCGCGCGCACGTCAGGCAGCGGTGAACCGCTACTTATGGTGTGCGGAAAAAGGCTTCTATTTTGACTGGAGTGTGTCAGAAAGCGCTCACACCAGTACAATGTCCCTGGCAGCGACGGTCCCCTTATTTACCGGTATGGCATCGCAGGCGCAGGCCGATGCCATCGCCGCTGCCCTGCCGAAGTTTTTGGCACCCGGCGGGTTAATAACCACGCTTGCCGCCTCGCCGCAGCAGTGGGATGCACCCAATGGCTGGGCCCCCCTGCAGTGGTTCGCCATCCAGGGGTTACTGAATTACCACCATACTGCACAGGCAAAAGAGATTGCCCGGCGCTGGGTCGCGTGTGTGGATCAGTACTTTTCCCGGCACCATGCCATTTTGGAAAAGTACAATGTGCAGCACACCGAAGTCGCCGCCGCCGGGGGCGAATATGAGGTTCAGCTGGGCTTTGGGTGGACCAACGGTGTCTACCTGAAGTGTCAGCAACTGCTGGAAACGTAACAGGGCAGGCGATGCCGACACCCTGTTAACAACAGGTAAACGCACCTATTAGTAACTCTGTCGAGTTGTGACACTCCGGGATGTGCTTTATGGCACAATCCGCGGCAAAAATATAACAACAGTAATGACAGGGTTATATGATGTACAAACGCGTAGCGAGTGTGCTACTGGTCTGCTGGCTGGGTGCGGCAGCGGCCAACCCGGTAACGGAACCCGGGCAGGTACAGGCAAAGCAGCCTGACGCTGAGCAACAGGAAACGCCGGGGTCAGGTAAAGTGCCCTTTACCAGTGAGCGCAATGAAGCAACTTTTATCCCCTTCGTGGCAGGTGGCACGGTGGTGGACGGTATCCTTGATGAGCCGCAATGGCAGCAGGCTAACTCGGTCACGCTGGACTTTGTCACCCGTCCCTACGAAAACACCGCCAGTCCGGTGACCACCGAGGTGAAAATATTTGAAAACGGCGACATGCTGCATGTCGCGTTCATCGCGCAGGACCCAGACCCCACAGCAATTCGCGCCTTCTACCGGGATCGTGATCGTATCTGGAGTAACGACCTGGTTGGCGTGAAGCTGGATACCTTCAACAATGAGCGCCTGGCTTATCAGTTTTTTGCCAACCCGCTGGGCGTGCAGGCCGATGCTATCGAAAATGAAATGACCGGTCAGGAAAGTGACAGCTGGAATGCCATCTGGGAGTCGGCCGGGACGATCACTGACAAAGGCTATGTGGTGGAAATGGCCATTCCTCTGCGGGTGCTGAATTTTGAAGAGAGTACCCAGGTGAAAACCTGGGGCGCGGAATTTGTGCGTATGTATCCCCGCGAGGATCGGCTGCGACTGTCCAATATGCCACTGGACAGAGACAATGCCTGCGCATTATGCCAGATGGGGGAAGTACGCGGGTTTGAACGTGCCACCCAGGGCAATAATCTGGCCATTGTGCCCACGCTGGTGCTGGGCAAGGGACAAACCCGCGATCCGTTCACCAATGACGACTGGCAGGATACCGATGCCAGAGAAGTGGGATTAGACGTAAAGTGGGGAATAACCCCGCAGATGTCACTGCAGGCCACCCTTAACCCTGACTTTTCGCAGGTCGAATCAGATGTTGCCCAGGTCAGTATTAATAACACCTTCTCATTATTTTTCGATGAACGGCGCCCGTTTTTTGTCGAAAACGCCGGCTACTTCACCAGTAACCAGCGCCTGGTGTATACCCGTAATATCGCTACCCCGGACTATGGCGCCAAGCTAACCGGTCAGAGCGGTAACCATACCTTTGGCGCATTTGTTGCGGATGACCAGGTCACCCGGTTTATTGTACCGGGCAACCTCAGTTCCAGCGTCGCGGAGCTGGACAGCGATACGGTCAACGCGGCCCTGCGTTACCGCTATGATGTCAGTAATGACTTGTCGATTGGTGTGGTGTCCACCCTGCGCCAGGCCGACGAGTACCATAACTATGTTACCGGGGTCGACGCCAAGTATCGCATTACCCCACAGGATACTCTGCGTGCCCAGTTTGTGGTGTCGAATACACAATATCCGTTTACCCTGTATCAGGATTTCTG